>CAZMIS010000249.1:0-3353 GCA_964566325.1 uncultured Anaerolineales bacterium | reverse complement strand
CAAGCCCCATTCATGGGGCGTCGCCCTGTAGCCCGGTGCTTCAGCGCCGGGCGGTAATGCTGGGCGACGACACCTACGCACAGACGGCTAACGCCGCCCCCTCCGGCTCCTCCCCCGGCAACTCCGGCTCGGGCGGGGCGGGCTCGGGAGCCTCTTCCTCCGCCTCTTCGGCCGCCCTGGATGCCTTGTGCCCTCCGTCATCCTTCGGCGGCTGCCCGAACTTGTTGAGCTTGTCCGCCAGGTCGTACAGCTTGCGGTCCACGCGGCCGTTGACGCTGTCGGGCGGATAGCGGCCGTCCGCGCCGCGCTCGCCCGCGGGCACGCCGGTCAGCAGCTCGATCCCCTCGTCCACCGTGCGCACCGTCCACACGTGGAACCGGCCCGCGGCCACGGCGTCGACCACGTCGTCGCGCAGCATCAGGTTTGCCGCGTTGGACGCGGGGATGATCACCCCCTGGTCGCCCGTCAGCCCGCCCGCGGCCGCGGTGCACGTGTCGAAGAACCCCTCCACCTTGTGCGTCACCCCGCCCACCGGCTGGATCTCGCCCAGCTGGTTGACCGATCCGGTGACCGCGATGCCCTGCCGGATGGGCAGCCCGGCCAGGCTCGACATCAGCGCGTACAGCTCGGTTGATGACGCGCTGTCGCCGTCGACCCCCTCGTACGACTGCTCGAACGTGATGCTGGCCGACAGGCTGAGCGGCTTGTCCTGCGCGAAGCGGCCGCCGAGGAAGCCGGAAAGGATCAGGACGCCCTTGTCGTGCGTCCGGCCGCTCATCTTGGCCTCCCGCTCGATGTTGATCACCCCGCTGCGCCCCTGGAAGGTGCGCGCGGTGATGCGGGAGGGCCGGCCGAACGCGTAGTCGCCCAGGTCGAGCACGGCCAGGCCGTTGATCTGACCCACCTCCTCGCCCGTCACGTCCACCATGATCGTGCCGTCCGCGATCATCTCCTGCATGCGTTCTTCGTATTGGCTCGAGCGATGGCGCTGCTCCGCGATGGCCCGGCACACGTCGTCGCCCGTGACCAGCGCGTGGCCCGCGCGCGAGGCCCAGAACGCGGCCTCCTGGATGAGGTCAGTCACCTGCGCGAAGCGGGTGGTCAGCTTGTCCTGGTCCTCCACGCGCCGCGCGCTGTACTCCACCACCTCGGCCACCGCGCTCATGTCGAAGTGGGGCAGGTCCTGTTCGATGCAGCGATTATGAATGAAGCGGACGATCTGCGCCTCGTTCTCCGCCGTCCAGTTCATCTCGGTCGAGAAGTCCGCGCGCACCTTGAAGAGCTTGGAGAACTGCTCGTCCAGGCCGTAGAGGAGGTAGTAGGTCTGCAGGTCGCCGATCAGCACCACCTTCAGGTCGAGGGGGATCGGCTCCGGGTTGAGCGTGGTGGTGGCCAGCACGCCGGGCACCGGGTTCGCGTCCTCGATGCGGATGCGGCGGTTGCGCAGCGCCTGCTTCAGACCCTCCCACGCCATGGGCTGGCGCAGCAGCACGCGCGCGTCGAGGAGCAGGTAGCCGCCGTTCGCGCGGTGCAGCGCGCCCGGCTTGATGTAGCGGTAGTCCGTGACGAGGGTGCCGAACTGCGCGCGCATCTCCACCCGGCCGACCAGGTTCGCGTAGGTGGGGTTGGTCTCGACCACGACGGGTGCGCCCTTCAGGCTGCTGTTGTCGACCAGCACGTTGATGCGGTAACGATCGAGGGGCGACGTGGCGCGCGGGCGCAGCCACGCGGGCGTCGGATCGCCGTCCGCCGCGGCCGCGTCCGGCGACTCCGCCTGCGCGTGCCCGCGGAAGTCCGCCGTGTTCGCCGCGATGTGCGCCTGCACGGACGCCAGGTACGCGGCGACCGACTGCCACGCGGCATACTCCTGCGCCAGCCGCTCGAACAACGGCTGGAGGGCTGCGGCCGCGATGTCCCGGTCCATCGTGCGCAGCTGCTCGCGCGCCCCCTCCTCCAGCTCCTGCACCTGGCGGATCGTCCGCTCCAGCACCTCGTTGACCGCCTGGCCGCGCTCGTTGATGGCCTCCTGCTCCTCGGGCGCCAGCGCCGCGTACTGCTCGGGGGTGAGCGCCTGGCCGTCCTTGAGCGGGGTCAGCATGAACCCCTCCTCGCTGCGCGAGAGCGCAAACCCCCGCTCGCGCACGATCGCGTCCAGGCCGCGGAACCGCTCCGTGCGCAGCTGGTCGAGCTGGCGGGCCAGCGCGTTGCGGCCCTGGAGGTATTGATCCCCCTCGAACAGCGTATCGAGCGTCTCCCCCACCTGGCCCAGCAGCGCGTTGACCTCTTCGCGCAGCCGATTGCCCGAGCCCGGGGGCAGGCGCAGGGCGATGGGCCGGTCGGGGTCCTCGAAGTTATGTGCGTAGCCCCAGTCCGGCGGCGCGGACCGGGTGGCCGCCCGGTCCTCCAGGTAGCGCGTGATGATGCTCGTCTTGCCCGCGCCGGTGGGGCCGGTCGCGAAGACGTTGAACCCGGGGTAGGGAATCTCCAGCCCGAACTCGATCGCGCGCGCCGCGCGCTCCTGGCCGATGATGCCTTCCAGGTCCGGCGCGTCCGCGGTCGAGGCGAAGCCGAAGCGCGCTGGATCGGATCGCCGGCGCAACTGCGCCGCGGTGAGCTCAACGGGTGGTGTCATGGACCGGCTCCTGTAACTGAATGATGAACGCCCAACCTGTAACCTTCAACCTTCAACTAATCTTCAATTTTCAATCTTCAATCTTCAATCGTCCATCTTCCTGATCGATCCGCCGCGCACGGGGCAGCGCTGCCGCAAACCCGGCCAGGCCGCTCAGCAGGCGGTGAAGATACCAGTACGGCAGCTGCCAATCCGCTCCCACGCGGTACCGGCTGCGCATGTAGCCGGCCTGCGGAAAGACCACGAGCCGGGCATACCGCACGCGGGCCGCGAGATCGGGCAGCGTAACGAGGGTGGTGTAGAAGCGCAGGGGCGTGCTGCGCGGCCCCGCGGTGAGATGCCGGTAGAGCCGGGCGTCCGTGGCCGACGGCGCAAGTGCGGCCGCCTGCCCGCGGGCTTCGTCAAGCGGCAGCGCGGGCCAGCACTGCGCCAGCCGGTCCAGGGTCTCGCGCAGGACCGTCAACAAGTCGAACGACCGGCTGACCGCAGCGACGCGGGCCCAGTCGATCTCCTCCCCGCGCCGCGCGATGAGCAGGGCCAGGTCGAACAGCGAGTGCAGCCGCTGGAACCGGTGGTGGAACGCCAGGTGCGCGGGCAGGTAGACGAGATTGGCCTCGGGGGTGAGCACGCGGAAGGGCCGGCCTGCGATCTCGGCCGCCTCGGAGTTCTCCCAGAACCACGCCACCGGGACGCGATGGAGGTAATAAGGGACGTCCACGAT
>CAZMIS010000248.1:0-6877 GCA_964566325.1 uncultured Anaerolineales bacterium | reverse complement strand
TTTCGATGAACTCTGGGCCAAGGCACAGAACCTGCCCCAAGCCTGAAATGCACCCATTTTGGAACCGCGACTTGACATCCTGTCGGAAGTTCTGTAATATGGCATACAGGTGACGGTACCACTCGTTATCGTTTGCCTGCCTGAACGGTGCGCGATGACGATTCACCTTCGGCGAAGTGTTGACTCCGCTTGAATCTGCTCCCTTACTCACATATAGCCCATGCGTCGTAGCCTTGTGAGCTCAACTGCCAGCTCCAATTTGTGCAAGGTGCTACCTCTCCGGCGCGATCTTCTTCGTTGTGCCCCGAGTCGTAGTTCTCTGTTGCGTTCAATCTGTCTCACTCACACACTGTTCTCAGGAGGAACCGAATGAATGCACTCATCATCGTGGCAGGCGGCGCCGCAATTCTGGTGCTCGCCTACCTCACTTACGGCAAGTTCTTGGCCAAGAAGGTCTTCGACCTGAACAACAAGAACGCCACACCTGCCGTAACCATGGAAGATGGCCTCGACTTTGTTCCCACCGATGCCAAATTCCTGTCTGGCCAACACTTCTCGGCCATCGCAGCGGCCGGTCCCGTCACCGGCCCGATTATCGCCGGCCTGGCCTTTGGCTGGGTCCCGACACTGATCTGGATCCTGTTGGGCACCATCTTCATCGGTGGCGTGCACGACATGGGCTCTCTTGTCGCCTCCGTGCGCAACAGCGCCCGCTCGATCACGGAGACCGTGCGCACCAACATCTCGCAACGCGCGTGGATCCTGTTCAACCTCTTCATCTTCTTCACCCTGATCATGATCATCGTGGCGTTCACCGACATCACCACCTCGGCGTTCGTCAACGTGGTCGACCTGGGCGGCGGCATCACGGTGGGCGGCGGGGCGATCGCCACGTCATCCATCCTGTACCTGATGCTGCCGGTCATCATGGGCTTCCTGCTTCGCTACACCAAGCTGAGCCTGCGGAACGCGACCATCATCTTCCTGCCGCTCGTCGGCGTGGCGATCTGGGTCGGCCAGTACATCCCGTTCAACCTGCAGAGCATCCTGGGGTTGGCGACACCCGCTGCGGCGCAGAAGGTCTGGAACATCATCATCCTGATCTACTGCTTCGTCGCGGCCATCGTGCCTGTCTGGGCGCTGCTGCAGCCCCGCGGCCACCTGGGCGGGTACTTCATGTACGCGTCCCTGCTCGTGGCCTTCATCGGGATCATCTTCGGCGGCTTCCAGGTCCAGTACCCCGCCTTCACCAAGGTCTTCGGCGGCAATGACTTCTGGACCCCGATGTTCCCGATGCTGTTCATTACCGTCGCCTGTGGAGCGTGTTCCGGGTTCCACAGCTTAGTGGGATCCGGTACAACTTCCAAGCAGCTGGCCAAGGAAACCGACGCCCGGCCGATCGGCTACGGCATGATGTTGGCTGAAGCGATGGTCGCCATCATCGCGCTGACCACGGTCATGATCCTGGTGAAGGACGACCCGCTCGTGAAGGCGTCGCCGAACTTCATCTACGCGACCGGCCTGGGCCGGTTCATGCAGCTGATCGGCGTCAGCCCGGCCTTCGGCGTCTCCTTCGGCCTGATGGCCTTCACCACCTTCGTCTATGACACGCTCGACATCTGCACCCGCCTGGGCCGCTACATCATCCAGGAACTGACCGGATGGAAGGGCTGGTTCGGCCGCATCGTGTCCACCGCCCTGATCGGTGGCATCCCGGCCATCCTGATGATCATCACGCTGACCGATCCCGCCGGCAACCCCATCCAGGCATGGCGGCTCTTCTGGACGACCTTCGGCTCCTCCAACCAGTTGCTGGCTGGGCTGGCCCTGATCGGCGTAACGGTCTGGCTGTACCACACCGCCAAGTTCCAGAAGGCGTGGTTGTTCGCCCTGATCCCGGCGGTCTTCATGTTCATCATGAGCACCTGGGCCCTGGCACGCACCTTCCTGTCCTACACGGTCAAGGAAGGCGCCTTCACCATGCCGGTGGGCACCAACCTGATCATCCCGGCCATGTGCCTCATCTACCTGGCCCTGGCCATCTGGATGGCTGTGGAAACTCTCACCGCTTTCACGCGCGGTGGCAAGAGCAAACGCGATACGGCCGCGCCTGTTGTGGCGTAAACGACCCTTCGGTTAACCGAGACCCGCTTGGCCAGCCGGCCAGGCGGGTTTTGTGTTTAACATGATGAATGTTACACTTTTGTTATTGTCCATGTCCTGCGAGGTAGAAGCGTGAAAGAAGAGCAATTGGACCGGCTGGTGCGCGGCAGCAAGCGCGCAAATAGGGTTCTGTCGAAGCGCCGCCTGGCTCAGACAGAACAGCAGAAGACTGAAGAGCGCCGGCAGGAGAACCTGCGGTTGCGTGCGGAGTACAGCGACCAACTGCGGTCATTGGCGCAGCAAAACGGCCTGCTGGCGGCCGCCGAGAGGGCCGCTGCGCGGCAGGGTGGCGCCGTGACTTCCAGCATGCGATTCCACATCCATCAGGGCATGTCTACCGGCTGCGTCGATCCTTCACTGATCGAGCCGGAGATCGGCGAGCTGCGTCCGTCTTTCCTCTCGCTGCTGATCACCTGGCAGGAAGGTGACGACGCCAAACAGGTACAGATCAAGATGGATCGGCGTGAATGGATCAACCTGCAGGACCGATTTTTCTCGATCCCGCCCTTCATCTGGCGGCGGAACATGCCGAAGTCGCTGGATGACCTGATCGAGGATGCGATCCGCAAGGAGAGCGCCGCGCCGGCCACGGCGACGGCCTGACGCCTGATCGTTGAGGGCGGCTGCACACGGTGTCAGACCGCTTGCAGCCGCCCTTCTTTATTGCCGGGGGATGTCCGTCACAGGCGCGGTGGTCAGGCAATCTCGCGCAGACAGGCGAGACAATAATCCACTTCTTCGTCGGTATTGTAGTGCGCCAGGCCCGCGCGCACCACCCCGCCCCGATCCTCCAGCCCCAGCCTTTCGGTGACCGAGACCGCGTAGAAGTTGCCGTCCCACACATACACCCCGCGGCGGCCGAGGTGCGCGGCCACTTCTTCGGGATGCCTGCCCTTCAGCCGGAACGCGGCCGTCGGCGTGCGCCGGTCGAACCGGTCGAAGTCGCGGATGCCGTAGAACTCCAGGCCCGGTATGTCGAGCAGCCCCTCCACGAAGTACTGGAACAGCTCGCGCTCGTAGGCCTTGATGGCCGCCATGCCCTCTTTGAGCGCGAGCCGGCGTCCCGTGAGGCCGGCCCACTCCTGCGGCAGGCTCACATCGCTGACCTCGCCCAGTGCGGCCAGGTAGTTGACGGCCGCCATCACGCCCGCCTGGGCCTCGTGATTCTGCGTGCCCGTCTCGAACTTGTCCGGCGATCCGTTGCCCGCGGGCCGCACCTTGTAGGCCCTCAGCTGCTCCAGCAGCTCCCGCCGCCCCCACAGGACGCCGGAGTGCGGGCCGAAGAACTTATACGGCGAGCACACGAGGAAGTCGCAGCCGAGTCGCTGCACGTCGACCGGGCCGTGCGGCACGTAATGCACCGCATCCACCCACAGCCACGCGCCCGCGGCATGGACCATGTCCGCGATCTCGGGGATCGGGTTGATCGTCCCGACCGCGTTGGACGCGTAGCCCACGGCCACGAGTTTCGTGCGGGGCCCCAGCTGCCGCGCCAGGTCATCCAGCCTCAGCGTGCAGTCGGCCGGATCGAAATCCACCTCCCGGACCACGACCCCCTTCTCGGCCAGCGCCTGCCACGGCGCACGGTTGGCGTCGTGGTCGAGCCGGGTGATGAGCACCTCGTCTCCGGGCGCGAGGTCGCGGCCGATCGACCGGCTCATCGCGAAGGTGAGCGTGGTCATGTTCGGGCCGAAGACGATCTCGTGTGCGGACGGCGCGTTCAGGAGGTCTGCCATGGCCTCATGGGCGGACCACAGCATGGCATCGCTCTCCTGGCTCGTGCGGAACGGTCCGCCGTGGTTGGCGTTCGTGTGCACCATGCAATGGGTCATGGCGTCGATGACGCGCTGCGGCGTTTGCGTGCCACCGGGGCCATCGAAATACACGGCGGGCCGGCCGGCATCGGTCAGCGACAGCGCGGGGAACTGGCTTCGGACGTAGGACAGATCAAATGGCGGCATTGGACGTCTCCTGTGATAGATGAAGCGGCCTGATCTTACCTCTCTCGCCCGGCCTGGGCAAACCCGTGCTATAATGCCGCTGGTTCGTCCATATCTTCATTGCGAAGAGGTCACTTCGTGGCAACCCAGGTTCGCCGGTGAGGATTGATTGAGCATGCGATGGGAGCCTTGAATACCGGCCGGCCGGCAGTGCCGTGGCACGCCCGCGGCCGCCACGTCTGGCTGGTGGTGCTGCTCACGTTGCCGGCCATGCTGCCGCTCTTCGCGCCCGGCTACTTCCTCAAGGCGCACGACGCGCCGCACAGCATCTTCTTCCTCATCGAGTTCGACAGCGCGTTTCGGGCCGGCGCGCTCTGGCCTGTCTGGGCGCCCGACCAGGCGGTAGGCTTCGGCTATCCCACCTTCCTGCTCTACGCCCCCCTGGCCTACTTCATCGGCGAGGCCTTCCACCTGCTCGGCCTGGGATTTGCGGCCGCGGTCAAGGCGACCTGGGCGCTGGGCTTTCTGCTGGGCGCGGTGGGGTTCTACCGGCTGGCCCGGCGCTGGTTCAGCCCGGCCGTGTCCCTGGTGGCCAGCCTGGCCTTCACCTACGCACCCTATCACCTCCTGCAGATCTACGTGCGCTCCGCGCTGGCGGAATTCATGGGGCTGGCCTGGCTGCCGTGGGCGATCCTGGCCCTGCTCGCGCTGTGGGACGATCCCCGGCCGCACCGCGTGGCCCTGGCCGGACTGGCGCTGGCCGCGCTGGCACTGCTGCACACCGTCTCGACGCTGCTCTTCGCACCCCTGGTGGGCGGCATGTTGGCGGTGCTGGCCGCGCGGGAACTGCTGGCGGGTCGCAGTGGTGGGCGTCGCGCCCGCGTGCCGGCTTTCGGCTGGACCTTCGCCGCATTGGTCCTGGCGTTTCTGCTCGCCTCCATCTTCCTCGTCCCCATGCTGCTGGAGCGTGGCTACGTCGCGGAGTGGCAGTGGGTCAAGGAGACGTACGACTACCGGCTGCACTTCGTCTATCCCGCGCAGTTCCTCGATCCCGGCTGGGGCTACGGCTACTCCGTCGCGGGGATCGACGATGGCATGAGCTTCCAGCTCGGCGTGCTGCCTCTCCTGCTGGCGGTCCTGGGCGGCGCTGCGGCGCTGCGGGGCGCGGCCGCGTTGCGCAGGACCGGGGAACCCACTGCGCCGCGTTGGCTGGCGCTCTTCCTGCTCGTGGTCACCGCAGTTGCCCTGTTCATGATGACGCCCGCGGCCGCAGCCGTGTGGGACGTGCTGCCGCTGGTGGACCTGATCCAGTTTCCCTGGCGCCTGCTGGCCGTGAGCGCGTTTGCGCTTGCCCTGCTCGCCGCGTTCGGGGTCGCCTCCCTGGCAGGCGGGCGTGGCGCACTCGGCGATGAGCGGGCCCGGCCCTGGGCCTACGTGATTGCCATCATCATCGTGCTGGTCAGCCTGCCGTTCGTGCGCCCTGAGATCGTTCCGCTGCGGCCGCAGGACGAGCTGCCGGTCTCCATCATCGAGTTCGAGCTGACCTATTCCGACATGCGGGGGATGACGCGGTGGGCAGCGCGGCCGCCGGCGAACGAGGATTCGCCCCTGATCGACCAGTATCTCGCCGGCCAGCCCCTCCAGCGGGTCGCCATCCTGTCGGGAGATGGCCGCATTGTGGCGCAGGAGGCCGGGCCCCTGTCCGTGGTCGCACGCGTGGCCGCGGCGGGTCCGACCGAGCTCCTCTTCTACACCTATTACTTCCCCGGCTGGCGCGCCACGGTCGGGGGCCGGCCGGTGGAGATCCAACCTTGGGGGCCGAACGGGCTGATCGTGCTCCGGCTGCCCGCAGGCGAGCACGACGTCCGGCTTGCATTCGGCGCCACGCCGCCCAGGACGGCCGGCGCCATCCTCTCAGGCGCGGGTGTCCTCGGCGTCGTCGCGCTGCTGGTATGGGACCGCCGGCGGCGGGCGATGCGTCCCCGCGCCGATTTGCACGAACCCCCTAAGGTCACTATAATCGGTTAACCTATGGACGAACCTGAGTTACCTCGCCCAGCATACGGTCAACAGCGCACCTGCCCACACTGTGGCACGCGTGTCGCGCAAAAAGCCCAACGATGTTTCTTCTGCGGTGAGGCCCTGGAATCAGCGCCGCACTGGCGGCTGCAGTTGCCTTGGGCCGATCTCACCCTGTTTGCCGCGATCGCAGCCGTTCTCGCGATATGGTGGGTTCAGGCGCCGGAGCCTCCCGATGCACGCATCGCGCAGCTGCCTCAGGCCGCGGTGATGACGCCGACCGCGGCGTTGGCCGCAGCGTTGCAGCTCGACGAACCAACTCCGACGCCCACGCAGACGCCGGCGCCGACTGCGACGATCGAGCCCACCGCGACCGCTGCACCCGCAGAGATAGCCGCTGCAGCCACCTCCATCCCGGCGGAACCACTGCGGCATACCGTCCAGGCCGGCGAGTCGGTGGCCCTCATCGCGGGGAAGTACAGCTCGACGATCAAGGACATCATCAGCGTCAACAGCCTCAGCGCGGATGGCCGGCTGAGCATCGGCCAGGTGCTGGTGATTCCGGTGGCCGGGCCGACAGGCGGCGAGGGCCCGACGCCCACGCCCGGGCCGTCCGGCCTGATGGTGACCGTCAGATCCGGCGACACGATCAGCGGGCTGGCAGAGCGGCACAAGTCGCGCGTCGATTGGATCATCCAGGCGAACAACATCCAGCCGGGCGAGACGCTGCACATCGGGCGGGCGCTGCTCATCCC
>CAZMIS010000247.1:0-6883 GCA_964566325.1 uncultured Anaerolineales bacterium | reverse complement strand
ACGGCCGCCGGACGCCTGGTAGACATCGTCGGAACGCTGAAGGCCCCGAAGCCTCACGAAACCGCCATCGAACTGCCGTTTCGCCTCCACCTGTCGCCCGCCCAGACTGCCCGTTGGCGCGTCAGCAACGCGCCGGCTCCTCGTGAAGACGGAAGCGCCGGTGTGCCCTTGTGGCAGATGACCTTGCATGAACCAACCGGGCACAGCACGGTACGCGCGATCTGGTCCGATGATTTTCAGGCGACAGCGTACCTGCCATCGAGCGACGCCAAACGAGGCAAGGTCCCTCGACGCGGAGCGCAGGCGCCATGGCTGCGGCACTCGTCCGATCCCTCCCTCGCCAACCGGCCGTTTCGAACTTCGATGGACGCGTACGACCGGCACGAGATCGTCGGGTTGTCGTCGATACATGGCTTGCCGGTTCTGCCCCGCGTCCTACCTTCTGGCCAACTCGACTCGCATCAACTAGAACCGCCGGAAGAGTTTCGGCTCACCGATGCTGACATTGGCGCGGACAGACAGGCGATCTACCTTCCGCGAGCGCTCAATGTCCACGAACTCTCGCTCTCCTGCCTCGGCGGCAGCCTCAACCTCGACACCTCGTTTGAGCCTCCAGCGGCACTACGCATTGGTCGCAAGGAGCCGATGTTCGACGCGTTCTCTCTGGAGCGTTGGCGGCACCGCGCCGTCCTTGGGCGCGACATCGAGGTGGAGGTTGTCTACAAGGGCTTCCTCTTTCCGCTCGGAGTGCGTTGCTCGCTGGTCAAACTGACGGAGCGTCGCTTCCTTGGCAACCCTGTGGGCGGGCACCCGACAGCCTACCTTGTCCAGCGCATGTTTCTGCGCATTGGGCGGCCTGACAAGACATTCCCTGCACTTGGACAGCCTGATGGGGGCAGGCGCTGGCCCGCCGAGCACCTGCGAGTCCTGACCCGCCGCACTCCCGACATTCTTGACGCGACCTCTCCGAGCAGCATTCCGAGCGAAGCTCAGTTGTCTGCTCGCGCGCACACGGACCGTACCGGGCGCCTGCGGCTGCGCCAGCAGGATCGAGGACTCATGTTCTGGCCGCGTGCGAGTGATGGCCAGGACATCCGCTTTGAAGTGCAGATCGACGATAGCGCCGGTTCTGTACTGTTCCCGCTGATCTTCGCTGACAACACCGCAGTCAAGGACGAGAAGACGCTAGAGGCACTCGCGGCGTACTACAACCAACTCGGTACCGAGCGGCCAACCAACTCGCGCGAAGACGGGAAAGCGACGGATAGGAGTCGACAGCAGTCGCTTCTGCTGCGCACCGTCAATCATGGTGGCGCGCGCCGCCGCTACGCCCCTGAATCAGCGTCCGGTCAGAACACGCACACTACGCATCGCTGGAAGCTCTCGGTCGAAGGGCGCTCGCTTCAGAATCCTGCGGCCGGTCAAGCCGGCGGCAATGCGTACTTCGTCACCGACCCGGTGCTGGAAGGGGCCGACCAGCCGCCTTTCTATCCGGTGCTCGAGGAAGCTGAGTTATCGCTTTCGCAGGTGGAGCGCTTCTCCGGCGCAAGCGTCTCCCCGGTCAGGGCCCGCTACGCCTCGGGTTACGTTGCGTCCGGATTCGATCCCGGAGCAAATCGGACATCGGTTTACCTCGACCTGATCGACCACGTGCCGATGTGTTTTTCGGGGCAGGGCGCGACCAACGGACGGCTTTATGCGCCTAACGGTCACCGAAGTGGTGGAGTTGCCCAGCCAGAGTCGGTTCAGAACGCGGTGTCGGCCGATAACGGACCGGTATCGGTCACATACGAGGCAAACCAGGTTCCGCGATTTGATCCGAAGGACTTCTTCAGCAGCAACGCGAAGATCCTCGGCTTCGTCGACCTGCGAACCGTTCTCGAAGACTTTGTCGCCCCGAAGCTCGAGGAACAGGTCGAGTACTCAGTTGCGGGATCGCTGCGCCAGGTGGCGTGTGGTGACCTGCTGTCAGCGGTAAGGCAGGCTGTAGAGCAACTTGTTCGGGAAGTTGATCGGGCGAACGATCGCATCAAGAGCCACGGCCAGACCGTGCAGTCTGGCGCCGTCCTGCTTCAACTCTATCCCGACGTAGGCCAAGCTGCCATGGCATGTCGGGCCGCAGTGGGCGAGGCAACTGCTGCGTGCGCACCGGGCGGGGACGAGAAACTGCCACGCGCGTTGAGTGGCGTCTACGAGACGGGCAGGCGACTGACTGCTGCGCTGTCGCGTGCATCTCGCGACCCGCTCGCGCCGGTGCGCGAGGAACTACGGAAGGTCATTCGCCAGCACCAGCTGAATCTGACCGGCGACGTCGGACTGCAACTAGAGAAAGCGCTTCCCGGAGAGGCCGGCAAGTTGGTACTGGCACAGGTCGCCGAACTACTCTCGCACGAGAGGTTCGAGAACTGGCGCAGGCTAGTGTTCGCCTATCCGCTACCGCCGCAGAACATTGGCCTTGATGACATTGCCGCCGCCATCGACGGATGGATGGCGCAGGAGTTCGCTGCGCTGCGCAAGGAAGGAGGCCCGGGCCGGTTCGAGGATCTTTCGAGGCAAGCGACGCAGAAGGTGAGAGATCGGGTGTTGGCCCGGATTAAGCAGGCATCGGAACTACACCCGAAGGCCGCCGACGCGCTGGAGGCGTACCGCGCGCGCGTGCAGGCTGACTGGATTGGACCATTGCTTCCGCACGCACTGAAGGCTGTCGGTCAACTCCATGACGCGACCTCAGGCCTCATGTCACTGCTGCAGGGGCGAGCTGCGTGGGCCGTGGCAGACGTTCACGCCGCTCTCGAAGGCATTCGCGGACAGCAGCGGGCATGTGAGGATGCCCTTCAGACGCTCCTGGAAGCAGCGCTCCCAGGCGATGTCAACGTCGTGCCGAAGGAACTTTGCGAAGAAGGCGCGACGCTGCTGCAGAACGCATTGCTCGCAATGTGCTTCGACAGTTCCGATCCTGTTCTCAACGCTTGCCGCGCAGACGGCGTCGACTCGCGCATCGAAGTGCGAAAAGCGCTAAAGGGCGACGTGGTCCGAACCCGACTCGAGCAAGTCAAGGAGGAATCTGCAAAAGCCTGGATCGCTAGGCTTGAGGCCCAACTGACGGCGATAGTCAACCAGCTGAGCACGATCTGGCAGAGGCTTTGCCGAGAAGCAGATGAAGTCACTCAAGTTCGCAAGGCATTCACCAGCGACGACCCTTGGGCGAAATCTGCGTGCAAACCGGTGGCAAGGGAAGCGCTGTCACTGCTCCCGCGGCTTGAGACAGCACGTCGCTCTGTCTTGACCTCGGCCCGAGAGGCACTTGATGGTCTGAGCAAGGGGACTGGCGCTCTTGTCGCTGTGCTCTCGAGCGCACCGGCTTCCGAGGATCTGCCTGCAGCATTGGTGGAGGACGTGTGGCGGGAGTGCGCTCGTGCACTTGGTCGCACCATGCTGACGGTCTTGCCGTGGATCGGGCAGGCGAGTCTGATTGGCGGTGGGGCCGGCGAGGCGGCGGGGCTGTGGCACTGGGGAGAAGACAAGAGTCGGCGCGCTGAACTTGATCGCCTGCTGAAGGGCCTTCAACGCCTCGCCGGAAGATATCCCGGCTCATCGCTCGGTCAGGCTGCGACAAAGGTGCTCGAAGAACTCAGGGCATCCGACCGCGGGATCTCTGCAATCGCTTCGCAATACAAGTCTGCGCTGCAGGCGTTGACGTCGAGTGCCAGTTCTCGAATGATCCCTGCCCAACTGACGCAACAAATCATCGACAGCGCTGCGAAAGTGGAAATGCTGGCGGCGAGCACTTCGACGATCGAGCAATCCGTGCAGCATTTGCTAGCGCGCACGCTGATGGCGCAGGCCGACGTTGCAGAGAGACTGGTCAGGTTCGGCTGGCAAATGGTCGCGCCGGTACTTAAGGGTGCGGAGGTGATCGACGCCGCACTCCTGGCGGCCTGGGAGAACCTGAAGGCCCACATTCCCAAGGGCAAGGAACTTGGCCCCCTCGAAGCGTTCCTCGCCAAGCTTCTTGGACGTCCATTCGTCGAAGGTTCTCCTCTGCATCGCGCGGCGGAGGCCCTGGAGAAAGAGAAGCAGCAACTCCAATCGATCAATAGTCTCGCTGCACCAGTCTCGCTTCAGGATTTCGCAGATCGGCTGTCTCGAGCGCGGAAGATTCTGGTCCAGTTGCGAGAGGACGCGGCCGCTGTCCGCCTGGTGCGTGGCGTGGAGACGCTGACGCATACCGTGCTGAGCGGGGACTTGGCCAACCTGGTTGACCTGGACGCGCCACGCCGGATGTTGGAGGACCAACTCAAGCAACTTGTCCCGACCCGGATCTCCACACGCTACGAGTTCGGGGCTGACATAGCCAAGTCTGTGGCAGGAGGGCTGTTCCAAGTCGAGGAGGCGCGAAGCGCGACGGGGAAAGCCGAGCAGAAACACCTGTACCTTGAGGCTGAGACGGCAATCTCGCTGAGCGCGCCCGTGCCCAAGGTGAAGATGCGCGGCCGCATGGCGCCATTCAGGCTAAGACTCCTGCCCAAGTTTCATGTAGCCGATCTGCACTTCAGTCCTACGACGTTCCGGTCCGACAATGGCTCGGCTCCGACGTTTGACATGAAGGTGAAAAGTGTCGATCTCGGGGAGAACGTGCAATTCCTAAAGGCACTGCAGAGTTTCCTGTCGCCTCAAGGCGACGATGGCTTCTACCTGCAGATGCTGCCTGGCATGACCGGCATCGAGGCGGGTTACTCGGTCAACCTCGGCATCATTTCATTCGGTACGCTGTCCTTTATCAACGTGTCGCTCGGCGTGGGCTGCTTGCTCCGTTTCGACGATGGCAAGCCGCTCTTTACTGCATCGCTTGCGCGGCGTGATTCCCCCTTCCTCATTTCGGTCGCGCCATATGGCGGTGGCGGTTATGTCGGCTTGCAGTCCGACGGGAACAAGGTCACGGCCTTCGACCTGTCGTTCGAGTACGGCGGCGTGGGAGCTTTCAAATTCGGGCCGTTGCAAGGGCAAGGGCGCATCACCACGGGACTTTTCATCCGCAGTGCCGCAGACGAGTTCCACATGGAGGGACTGTTCTACTGCGGAGGGTCGGCGCAAGTGGCCTGCTTCGGCATCGCAGCATCCTTGGCAGTACGCATGGCGCAAGGCGAAGGTGGTGCGATGAAGGGGCAGGCCACCTTCAGCTATTCATTCTCGGTGGGTCTTGCCAAGGTTCGATTCAAGGTCAACGTTGGTCGTCAGGTCGACAAGCCCAAGTCAAAGGAGGAACCGAAGCCTACCGAAGGTCAAGTGACGTCGTTGCACTTCGATGCCCAGCCTACGGTGCGCACGGCGGATGCGCGCGGTGCGCCGGCAAGCTTAAAGACGGTTGCCTACAAGCAGGGAACCATAGACGGCGCGGATCGTTTGCACGGCTCACTAGCGTGCGCTCCGGGCGATCAATACGGCGCGGTGCTCTCCAGCAGTGCGGTCTGCCAGGCGAGCAACTGGAGGCAGTACCGCGAGTACTTCGACACAAGTCTGACGCAGGAGGTCTGAGCGTGGTTCCCACACCCAGCACATACAGACGTGAACGGCACGACTGCAACTCGCACGAGTGCTATGTGTTGCCCCGCGTCGTGGCATGCGGCGCTGTACGCGGGTCGAGGGGCTGGCGTCTGCGCGCGACGCTCGCGCTGATGCCCAGTGACCAACCGGGCGGTCCGCGTATACAGATTGCGCAATGGCCCATGCAGATCGCATCAAAGCTATTACCGTCGCTCACCCTCCGCATTTCGCCTGTCAAACAGGCAACACAAGGGCGCCCACGGCCTCAACCCGACCCTTCCCAGCCAGAGATATCCTGGCGGCGGCTTGGCCTTGCGCCCGGCGAAGGACGCCACGCACAGAAGGTGCTCGACCTTTGGCAGCGAGCCATGGCTCCCTGCAATAGTGCATCCGACCCATGGGAAGATTTCCTTAGTGTCCTTCGTACTGGAGCAGCGGGGACGGCGCCCCAGGCAGCCAAGGGAACTGACGGATCGGCGCCCCCGGCGGCGACTCCCACGGCGCCCCCAGGTGCAGAAGACGAAATGCAGATCCTGTCTGTTCCGCGCTCGGACGCTGCACTGCTCATGTCCTTGATGCGAGCCCGTGACGCCACGCAGCGTTTCAGGCATGCCAAGGATCCTCACCAGAGAGCCGCATTTGGCGTGGGATGGGATCACTGTGGATATGAGCCGTGGATGGGCGAATCGCGAGATGCGTCTTGCGAGCAGTCCTTCCTTTGGCGTCCAACGGGCGAGAACGCCCCGGCAGTTTCCGCGACTGCGGGCGCAGCGTCGGCAGCCTCCGCCGCGCCGGGAGGTCCAACATCTTCCTCCCGCTCTGCATTGCCGGTTCCTGCCGAGCAGTTCAAGACATGCCTCGCGGCGGATCGTCAACATGCTGACGCGCTGCGCAGGAGTCATGCGGAGTATCTTGCCGGCATCGACCCTGCAAAGGCGCTGGACCGCAAGCGTTGCGCACCGAGCCCAATCCCCGTGCCAGGTGATGTGGCGCGCGACATTGCAAAGGCGTCCGAAGAGGACGTCCGAGTTGCGCAGTCGCGTGTTCGAAACCTGCATTCGGCTTCAACAGCGCGAGGCGAAGGCGATGACCCGGATAGGGATTCGGAGGCACTTCCGGTTGGCCAGGAAGCCGCCATGCGTCGACTGATGACGTTGCATTCACAGCCGCTTCTGCAACGCCTGTTCGACCTGACTGTTGACATCGAGTTTGAACTCGCTGAGGGCGGTCTCCTGGCGTGGCTCGAGCAGTTCAAAGCACTCGATGATCAATGCGTGCCGCATTCGGATCCCGCTGCGGCCCAGGGCGCTCGGTCTTGGTATCTGCACATCGGCGCCAC
>CAZMIS010000246.1:0-6896 GCA_964566325.1 uncultured Anaerolineales bacterium | reverse complement strand
TGGCAGCGTACAAGTAGTCAGCGGCGTTCTCCTCGCCCCCGCTGACGGTGGAACCCATGCCGGCGGTATTCTGCCACCCGCCGCCCACGGTGCCGCCGGCGCGGGCGGTGTTGCCGTAACCCCCGCTCACCGTCCCGAAGCTCCCGGTGACTGTGTTGATGCAGGGAGTGCTGCCGCTCCCGCAGTAGGTGAGCACGGAACCCCCGCCGCCGATGGTCGCGCCGAGCAGGCCATCCGCGACCGCGTTCGTGCTCAGGCCGCCCACCAGGTTAGGGCTCGACGCCGTGGGCTCCAGCCCCAGGGCACGCTGGCCGTTCACCTTCAGCTCCAGCGCCACCGCATCGCTGGTGCCCAGGTAGTCCGTGCCCGCCGTCGTGCCCGCGTTGCCGGCCCGCGACCAGAGCTCCTGGCACGCAACGCGGCCTTCCTCGTCCACGGCCCTGACGGCGGAGCCGGGGTCGCACGCGGTCTGCAGCCGGCGCTGGAGATAGCTGCCGTTGGCCGAGAAGGTGGTGCCCTCCAGCAGCAGCCCGTCGCCGGGGCTGTAGGTGGTGTCGTTGTCCACGTTATCGCTGAAGCCGTCGGGTGCGCCCATCAGCCCCGACCACGGCGACCGGGAGGCGTAGCGCGCATACGGTACGGCCGTCAGCGGGTGGCGCGGGGCCAGCACCGTGTAGATGCCGCTCTCCGCGCCGGGCCGCACCGCCACCTGCAGCCAGACCGCCGCGCCCTCGAACGGCGCCGGACCCCAGTCGAGGAGGACGGTGAAGATGCCGTTCTCCACAAAGACGTCGCCGACCTCCTGGGCGACGCCGACGACGTTGCCGCCGCTCACCGCGTCGTGCAGCGAGAACTGGAAGTCGAACAGCCCGTCGGCAGGCACGCCGGCCATGCGCAGGCTGCCCTGGTAGGTGAAGGCGGCGTCGAGCGGCTCATCCGGACTGGCCGCGGCCGGTCCGGCAGGAAGCAGCGCCAGCGCACAGGCGAGAACGATCAGGCAGCGAGAGGGGGACATGACAGCACTCCTTCGAGTAGCCGGGCCGCAGGGGACCGGGCGCGGAGGTGGACAGGGCCGGGGTGGGGAGGATGATGCGGGGTTACGACGCGCTCCGGCGTCTTTCACCGGCTCCAATATACTCCCGTGCAGGGCTGGAGTCAATAGCCGTTGCAGGCAGTTGGGCCTGCTCATCGCTGCGCAACATGCGAAGGGATGGCCGCCGGTGCGCGACCTCACGTACGCCGGCGGCAAGCGCGGGGTGGACCTGCTCAGAGCGTCTGCAGGATGCCCTGCAGCGGGATGCGGACCCAGCCGGGCCGGTTGTTGAGCTCGTACCCGAGCTCGTACACCGCCTTCTCCAGCAGGTACGCGTCCAGCAGCAGCCTGAGGTCGTCGGGCGAGGGGGGAAGGAAGGCGGCGCCCTCCGCAACGGCCAGGTAGGCCCTGAGAAACGCGACCGAGACCCACCGGTGCCAGTAGCGCGCCAACGGCTCGAGCGCGGCGGCAGAGGCTCCCGCGCCGGCTTCTGCGAAGTAGGCCGCGTAGGCCGCGTAGTGGAAGGAGCGGAGCATCCCCGCGACATCCTGTAGCGGCGAGCGCTTCATCTGCCGCTCGCGCAGCGGCCGGGCGGGCTCGCCCTCGAAGTCGATGATCATGAAATCGTCGCCCGTATACAGCACCTGGCCCAGGTGGTAGTCGCCGTGGATGCGGGCGCGCAATGCCTGGATGGGGCGAGCCAGCAGGGTGTCGAACCGCGCTGCGATCTCCCCCTCCAGGGCCAGGACCCGGGCGGCGTCGGCCTGCCCGGCCGCGGGCAGCGCGTCGAACCGGTCCCGGAGAAGCTGCAGCATGCGATCGGTGAGGCCGCGCATGCTCCGATGCAGGTAGGCCTGGAATTCAGGGGTGAACGGCTCGGGCGCAAAGATGGGATCGGCGGGATCCGAGGTCAGCGCCAGGTGCAGCTCGGCCGTGCGCCGGCCCAGCAGCCGCGCGGAGCCCAGGTAGGGGCCGATGATCTGCCCGGCCTGCGCCGGCACGTCGCCGTGCGCCAGTTGGAGGAGCGCGGCCTCCGGCAGCGCCAGGTCCTCCGCGGCCAGGCCGCTGCCGGCGTGTGCGCGGAAGGTGTCGCCCAGCGACGCCAGGGTGTAGGCCCACGCGTCTCCCCGGTTGGGCACGAACCCCTGCAGAAGCGCCATCGTGATCGGCTCGGCCCGTGCCGCGTCCGCGTGGCGCGAGCGAAACTCGAGCACGCCTGCGACCGGGGGGGTGTTGGCGAAAGAGCACCGGTCGGTGAGGAACTGGCCGATCTCCTGGTCCGGGTTGATGCCGGTCTCCAGGCGCCGGTACAGTTTCATGATGAGGCGATCGCCGAAGCGCACGGAGGTGTTGCTCTGCTCCACGCCCAGCAGCACCGGTGGCAGCTGCTGCGGCGCGTCGCCGGCCAGGAGCCGGAGCACGGCGGCCGTGGATGCGACCACGTCGCCGCCTGTCCCGGCGTACTCCCGGTGTTCGATGATGGCGTCCAGCAGGGCCTGGCAGAAGGCAGGGTCCCACACCGCATCGTACAGGATCCCCTGCTCCCCGCCGGCCTGCAAGGACGCGATCACGGACGCGGGCCGCTCCGCGGCCAGCACCGCGGCCGCCTCGCCCGCGGCCCACTCCACCGGCAGCACATAGGTCTCCGCGTGGCCATCGGTGTACGACACCCGCACCAGCACCAGCTGCGCCCGGGGCAGGATGGGCACGGTCTCGAGGATCTCCGTCCGCTGCACCGTGCGCGCCTTCGAGGCAAACCAGCGGCGCGGCGTCATGAACCGCGGCAGCGCGGCCTCCAACGCGGCCCTGGCTTCGCCGCGAAAGACATCATCCCAGGTCTCGACCGTGCCGAGCGCGGGAACGTTGGGCTGGCGAACTTCGCGATCGCTGGCTTCTGGCATCTGGCTTCTCCCTCGATCAGGAGCGGGTGGTCGGCTGCCCTTCCGGG
This sequence comes from uncultured Anaerolineales bacterium, assembly GCA_964566325.1. GTDB lineage: Bacteria > Chloroflexota > Anaerolineae > CG2-30-64-16 > CG2-30-64-16 > JALOOB01. The sequence continues at coordinate 3,915 of CAZMIS010000246.1, read as the reverse complement.
CAGCTGGCACGATTATAGCATAGGGCAAGGTGAAGGGGCGGGGCGACAAAAGAGATCCGGCCGGGGGGACCCGGCCGGACCGTGATTTCCGACGTCTTCGTCGGGAGGCGGGCCTGCGGGGTTGTGTGACCTCGCAGGCCCAGGGTCGGCGATCGCGCGATCGCGCGTCAGCGCACCGTGATCGCCGCAGTCATGAGCGATTCGGCCGCGACTGCGTAGCCCTGCAGCGCCAGGTCCGTCACCACCGCGCTGTAGTCGCCACGCAGTCCGCTGACCGAGAACTTCGCCACGCCCTTCTTGTCGGTGGTGGCGAACTGCTCCTCCGTCCGGTTGCCCGGCAGGGTCCACAACAGGCCGACGCTTACGCCCTCCATGGCCAAGCCGGCGCTGTTCTTCACGGTGGCCTGCGCGGACACGGTCGCACGTGCTGCGGATCGCCGTCCGGTCAGATCCAGTGCGGAGACGCTCAGCGTCTGTGCTCCCGCCGGCACGTAGATCGAGCCGTCGTCGCAGGTGAAGTGGCCCGGATGGTCCGGGTGCGGCGGATGCGAGTTCTGTCCCCGCTGATTCGGGAACACATACGCGAACTCGCGGAAGCCGCTCGTGCCGTTCGCCGCGCTCTGCAGCGCGCCGTCCGCATCGATCACCTGCTCCATCCACCGCTGGAACTGCGGGTTGCCCTGCCTCGTGATCGTCCCCTCGCCGTACGCGCCGGGGCAGACGTAGAAGACATTGTACCCGCCGGCCCAGTCGATCAGGCGATCGGTCAGCCGCGGTCCGGGTGCAGCCACGTTGGCCTGCATCGCGTCCCGATCCCAGCCGCCGTAGATCAGGTCCAGGCCCTGGTAGAAGTCGAAGCGGCCGAACGTGAACCACAGCGGCGGGTCGGCAACGGTCGTCGCGGACGCCGGCCTCGGCCGCACGTCCAGGTGGTCGTCGCCGTAACCGCCCCACAGGTTGTCGTCCCCACGGCCGCCCCACAGGACGTCCGCGCCGTCGCCGCCGAACACCTTGTCCACATCCGCGGTCTCGGGGTTCGGGTCGACGCCGGCCGTCGGGTTGAGTTCGGTCGAGTCGCCATCGCCGTTCACGATATCGGCCCCGTCCGCGCCGTGCAGGCTGTCCCGGTCGTCGCCGCCCAGGAGGATGTCGTTGCCTGCGGCACCCGGCACGCCCGTGAACGAGAAGAGCGTGAACTCGCGGTGGAAGGAGCCGGCCGGGTAGATCGTCTCCGAGAAGAACGGGCCGGGCGGCGCAATGGTCTGCTGGTTCGAGCCGGTCTGAACACTGGAGGTGATCAGGCCCAGGTCGCCTAACAGCGCATCCTCGCCGTTGTTGCCTTCCATGTAGTCGTGGCCCTGCTGGCCGTACCCCTCGTCCTCGCCGCCGTTGCCCTGCATCCAGTCGTTGCCGAACGCACCGGCATCTTCCGGCGAACGCGTCACGCCCACGTTGCGCACGACCATATCGAACGGCGAGTTGTCGCCGTTGGCCCGCGGGCCTTGATGGCGCAACCACAGGTCGCCGTCGTCCGTCGGGCGCACGATGGTGCCGTTGTCGCCGATGATCACGTCATCTTCCTCGTTGCCGCGGATGATGTCGTTCATGTCGGCCAGGTTGTCGGGCGGCGTGCCGCTGCCGACCACGCCGGTGGCATCCGAGGAGGAGCCGCCCCACAGGTCGTCCTCGTCTTCGTTGCCGAACATGAGGTCCGCGCCGTGGTTGCCCTCCATGAAGTCGTGACCGGCGTTGCCGTACATCACGTCGCCGCCACCGTCCTCGTCCACCTTGGCCGCGCACTGGGCGTCGGCCGCATCGACCTGACCGTCGCCGTCGTTGTCGACGCCGTCCGCGCAGTCGTACTGCGTGGATGACGCCGACTCACGTCCGTCCATGTCGTTGTCGACGCCGTCGGCCGGGTCCTCGTTGTAGAACCCGTCGCCGTCGGCATCCGCGTCGTCGTTGCCCTGGCCGAACATGCGGTCGCTGCCCTCGTTACCGTACATCGTGTCGGAGCCGCTCAGTAGTGGGTTGGCCGCGGGGCCGCCCACCACCTGCACGTTCAGCAGGGTGATCGTGCGGACCTCGTCGCCGGTGTTCGGATCGATCTGCCACAGGCCGCCGCTCAGCGGACGGTCGATCGTGGCGTTGTCGCCGGCCATCACGTCGCCGTGGTCGCCGCCGTACATCTCGTCGGCGCCATCCCAGATGGTCCCGTCCACCGTGCCGCCGATCATGTCGTCCTGATCCTCGCTGCCCTTCATGAGGTCGTCGTGCGAGTTGCCCTCCATGAAGTCGTCGCCTGCGTTGCCGTCCATGTTGTCGTCGCCGGCCTGGCCGTACATCAGGTCATCCTGCGCGCCGCCCTCCATGAGGTCGCCGCCGCTGACGAGCGTCGCGTTCGTGGAGTTCTCGTCGAGCAGGATGCGCGGCTCGTGCTGGATGCCGTCGTTGAAGGTGTTCTTCACCCATTCGCCGTTCACCAGCGTGCGGACCAGCAGGGCGTTGTCGCCCGCCATCACGTCGAACCCGTCGTTGCCGTACATGAAGTCGCCTGCGTCGAGCCGGCCGTCCGTGCCCGTCGCCGGGTCGTCGTTGATCCGCCCGGTGCCGCCGGCCATGTCGTCGTTGCCCGCGTTGCCCGACATGGTGTCCGTGCCCGCGTTGCCTTCCATGTAGTCGTCGCCGCCGTCACCCTGCATGGCATCGTCGCCGCCCTGGCCGTACATCAGGTCGTCGTTGTCTTCGCCGAAGAGCTCGTCGCCGCCGGAGGCGCCGGCGCCGGGCGTGCTGGCGACTGTGCCCACGTCGTAGAAGCGGATGGTGCGTTCGATCGCGGCGTTGAAGGTGTTGGTCACCCAGTAGCCCGTGCCCGGGTCGCGGGTGCGGAAGGCCGTGGCGTTATCGCCCAGGATCACGTCGTAGTCGTCCGCATCTGCGCCGGCCGTGCCGCTGCCGCCGGTGATCCGGTCCGCGCCGTCCAGCCGGCCGTCGACCGCGCTGGCGGGATCGTCGCTCTTCGTCCGGCCGGTGCCGCCGACCAGGTCGTCCTGGCCGTCGTTGCCCAGCATGATGTCGTCGCCCGCGTTGCCGTACATCTCGTCATTGCCCGAGCCGCCCGACATGCCGATCTCATCGCCGCCCTGGCCGTACAGGATGTCGAAGCCGCCCTCACCGAACAGCGTATCGCCGCCGCTGGTGTTGGCCGCGGGCGTGAAGGTTGTCGTGGCCACGTCGAACAGGGTCACGATGCGCCGCACGACGTCCTGCGTGTCGGCCGCGTAGTCATCGGTGGCGTAGACGCCGCCGTTCTGGGCCCGCACGATCGAGGCGTTGTCGCCTGCGATGACATCGAAGTCACCCGGCAGGTCCGGCCCGTTGCTGCCGCCGTAGATCGTGTCGGCCGCGTCGGGCTGGCCGCCGCTGCCCTGGCTGGCGCCGCCGATCAGGTCGTCCTGCCCTGCGTCGCCGTAGAGGGTGTCGGATCCGCCGTTGCCTTCGAGCATGTCGTCGCCCGCGTTGCCGTTCAGCGTGTCGCCTTCGCCGCCGCCGTACAGGTCGTCGTTGCCTTCATCGCCCTGCATGTCGTCTGCGCCGGCGGCCGCAGTGTCGTCGTTGCCCCCCGCGAGGTCGTGCAGGGTGACGGAGCGGATCACCGTGCCGTCGATCTCGCTGCCGCCCGGCCGCGTGATGGTGGCGTTGTCGCCGGCCATCACGTCCTGGGCCGCGTTGCCGTACATGAAGTCGCCCGCATCGGGCTGGCCGGCCGCGCTCGTGCCGCCGATCATGTCGTCCTGGCCCGCATCGCCGTACATCGTATCGGCGCCCGCGTTGCCCTCCATGGTGTCGTCGCCGATGCCGCCGCGCATCAGGTCATCATGCTCGTTGCCGAACATCGTGTCATCGCCGGAATCA
>CAZMIS010000245.1:0-6907 GCA_964566325.1 uncultured Anaerolineales bacterium | reverse complement strand
CTCCACGATCACGTAGACCGGCGCAGACACCGCGACAGGGTATTCCAGCTGGGTCGCGTCGTAGTAAGCCGCCAGGCGCACCGAGAAGTCGGTCGAGTCATGCAGGGCGGCAGTTGCCGCGATGTCCCATTCGCCCAGGTAGCCGTCGATCTCCCGGCCAAACATGTCGCCGCCATCGAGTGGATGTGGGCCGCTGAGGATGCCCCATCCGATCGGGCTCGGCCCGACGCCGTATTCCAGCCGCCAGACCAGCGGCTCAGGCACGCGCACCCGGCCCTCCAGCAGGACCGTCCCGGACGAGAGCGACCCACTCTGCGGGGAACGCAGCTCGAGCTCCGGTTCGAATGCTAGCGCGGGCCGCTGAGGTCCGAGCACGGGATAGCCGTGAGCCTCTGCCCAGGCATGGTATTTCGCGGGGAAGAGCATGACATCCCGCTCTTCGACGCGATCCGCGGGCGTGAACTCGGTCGCCAGCTGGCCTGTCTGCCGGTCGACCCGCACGCGCTGCCACAGATCGTACCCCGAGGGCAGCGGACCCTTGTCGGCGTTGAACACTTCATCCCGGCGCTTGTCGCCGGGGCAGGCCACGCTCGGGAGTGTGCCGCTGTCACCGCAGATGGTTGCAGTGCCGACGCCCTGTGGCGCAGGGAAGGCTGTCGCCGGGGTGCCCTGGACGCCGCGCTGCATGATAGCATGCCAGACCGGCGCCGCGCCCAACGAGCCTGCCAGGCGTTCCATCTCCTTATAGTCCGCGTTGCCGATCCAGACGCCCACAGCCAGGTCCGGGGTATAGCCCATCGTCCACGCGTCACGATAGTCGTTGGTCGTGCCGGTCTTGACGGCCACGGGGCGGTCGGGCAGGGTCATGACGTTCTGGGCGCTGCCGAACATCGGGCGCCTCGCCTGCACGTCCGACAGGATCGACGTGATGTTGTAGACATCCTGCGGCCGGAATGCCTGCTCGCCCGGCTGGGGTGTCACGGCAAGGGCCGCAGGGTCACCCGCAGCGGCGCCCGAGCACTGCGTCACCTGGCCCGCGGCAGAGCCGCGCCAGATCAGGCGGTTCTGAGCATCGATGACGCAGGCGATCGGGCTGACCGGCACGCGCATCCCGCCGTTGGCCAGTGTCGCATAGGCGCCCGTCAATTCCAGCAAGGTGACGTCGCCCCCGCCGAGTGCGAGGGACAACCCATAGTAGGGCTGGGTGAGCGTGGTGATGCCCGCGCGGGCTGCCACGTCCTTCAGCCGGTCGAGCCCGGCGTGTTGGAGCGCCTTGACGGCCGGGATGTTGAGCGAGTTCGCAAGCGCGGACCGGACGCTGACCAGTCCATGTTCCTTCCCGTCGTAGTTCCCCGGCACATACGGCCCGCTCGGATCGGGGAACTCGGTGGTGATGTCCATGATGGTCGTGGCCGCGGTCCAATAGCCTGGCGGCTCGATGCCGCTGGGCGGTTCGGCCCCGCCCGGCGTTGAGCCGGGCGCAGGCGAGGCTGCCAGCGCGTCGATGCGCTGCTGAAGTGCCGCGTTCACGCTCGGCGCGTCGGTCGGCACGGATGCGGGCATCTCGAAGGTGGACAGATAGACGAACGGCTTCAGCGCGGAGCCGGGCTGCCGCGGCTGAACGGCCATGTTGATCTGGCCGCTGATTTCCACGCTGTTGAAGTCCGCGCTGCCGACCATGGCCAACACCTCGCCCGTCTGGGGTCGGATGGCAACTGCCGCGCCGTTGTGTGCGCGCTGCTGGGCCAACTGGGCGACCTGCTTCGCCACGGCCTCCTCGGCCGTGATCTGCAGGTTGGGATCCAACGTGGTGTAGATCCGCAGCCCGCCCTTGCTCGCCAGCTCGGGGCCGACCAGATTCTCGACTTCGCCGCGTGCGAACAGCACGAAGTGCGGATGGCGCGATTCGTAGACCTGCCGGAGCGGTTGGAGCACGAGCGGCTCGGCCCAGGCCGCGTCCGCCTGCGCCTCGCTGATGTAGCCGTTCTCCACCATCAGGCGCAGCACGACGCCCTGCCGCCGCTTGACCGCGCCGGGCTGACCGTCGGCCTCCCACAGCCGCGTGTAGGGGTCGTAGTAGGCAGGCGCCTGCGGAATGCCGACCAGCATGGCTGCCTGTGCCAGGGTCAGGTCAGACGCGTGTCTGGCGAAGTAGGTTTCCGCGCCCGCCTCGATGCCGTAGGCCAGGTTGCCATAAGGGATCTCGTTCAGGTAGATGCGCAGGGTGGTGTCCTTGTCGTAGCGCCGCGTGATTTCTGCGGCCAGGATCGCCTCCTTCACCTTGCGCGAGATCGTCTTCTCCGCGGACAGGTAGGTGAGTTTGACGAGCTGCTGCGTGATCGTGCTGCCGCCGGGACCGCTCAGGTCACGCTGGCGGATGGCGTAATATACGGCGCGGGCAAGCCCCACCGGGTCCACACCGGGATGGCTGTAGTAGTTCGGATCCTCCGTGGCGATGGTTGCATCGATCACGTAAGGTGAGATCTGATTGAGCTCCACCGCGGTGCGGCGGCCGTAGTTCGGGTCGCCGACCTCGTTCAGGAGCTGGCCCGTGCGGTCGTAGACCATGGTGGACGCGAACTGGCTCGCGCGTTCCTGCAGCTCGTTCGCGGAGGGCAGGTCCCGGGCGACGCTGGCATAGCCGATCAGGAGGATGCCCAGGCTCAGCGCGCCGGCTGCCAGCAGCACCAACAGGGTCAGGCCGAGCGGCGCACAGCCGCGGCGCCGGCCGGCCGCAGGCGGCGGGGCCTGTACGTGCTGTGTCGACGGCCGTGGGCGGCTCGATGGCGCCGGGCGCGGACGTTCCTGCCGCGGCGGTGTTGTGGATGGCGACTGGGCAGGCCGGGATGGCCGGCTGCCCCAATCCTGCAATGAATCAGACATAGATAACCAGTATCCTCGAGTTACAAATCGAATGAATCCGTAGTATGACACAACTGGGTACTATGACGTAATGGCCGTGGTTTTGGTTTCACCGGGGGGGGATGTAAGAGGAGGCGCACGGCGCACCGCGGTGTGTGCGCGTTCGCAGGGGCGACCGGCCGGTCGCCCCTGCCGTGCACCACGCCGTGCGTCAGCGGCCGACCGTGTCGCCGCTGGGCACGTTCTGCCCGTCATAATGCTTCTCGGTGACGCGGGGATAGACCAGCACGTTGCGGCCGAGCCTGGTGTTGGGCGGCACGATCGCACCCTTGCCGATCACCGTGAGACCCGTATTGAGCCGGTTCGGAAAGGCCCGGTTGGGCGTGAGGTCATCGCTGTCGCCGACGATCGCGCCTTCTCCGATGATCACCTTCTTGTCCAGGATCGCACGGTCCACGACTGCGCCGGGACGAATTTCCGCGTCTGTCAGCAGGATCGAATCGCGCACCTCTGCGCCTGCCGCGACGTAGACGCCGGGCGAGATGATCGAGCGAACGACAGTGCCTTCGATGCGGCAGCCGTCGCTCAGCAGGTTGCCCCGAACGCGTGCGCTCTCGCCCAGGTAGGCCGCCGCACGTTCCTCGCTTCGGGTATGGATCACCCAGTCCGGGTCGTACAGGTCCAGCGCCGGAGTCTCAGCGATGAGCGCCATGTTGGCCTCGTAATACGCCTGGATGGTGCCCGCATCCTCCCAATAGCCCTGGAAGCGGTGTGCGTATACCTTCGCAGTGCGCACCAGCCCGGGCAGCGAATCGCGTCCCAGGTTCGTGTCGGCCTTGCCGGGTCCCTCCAGCCAGTCACGCAGCACCTGCGCCTTGAAGACGTAGATGCCCATGCTGGCCGTGGTGTGGTGCGTGCGCCTCGGCTTCTCGGCGTACTCGATCACCCGGCCCGCCTGGTCCGTCCCGATCATGCCGAAGCGATGCGCCTCGAACGGCTGGATGGAGATGGTGGAGACCGTGACGTCCGCGCCCCGCTCGCGGTGGAAGCGCAGCAGCGGGTTGTAGTCCATCTTGTAGATGTGATCGCCCGGCAGAACCAACACCTCGTCGACCGGCGACCGGAGCAAATCGAGGTTGAAGCGCACCGCGTCTGCGGTGCCCTCCTGCCACGCGCCCGACTGGCCTTTCGTGCTCTGGTAGGGCTGCAGCAGGCGCACGCCCCCCGTGGTCCGGTCGAGGTCCCAGGCACGGCCCAGGCCGATATGCTCGTTCAGCGAGACCGGCTGATATTGCGTCAGCACTGCCACGTTGAAGATGCCCGAGTTGACGCAGTTGGAGAGCGCGAAGTCGATGATGCGGTATTTGCCCGCGAACGGCATCGCAGCCTCGGAGCGCAGCGCGGTGAGGACGCTCAATGCCGGTCCTTCGCCGCCGGCCAGGATCATGGCTAAGCAGGTCATTGTCGTCCTCCCTCAACCCACCGTGGCGCCGCTCGGCACCACGTCGCCGAACTTCTCGAACGCATCCTCGTCCACATCGGTCTCGATCACCACGTTGCGACCAATGACCAGGTTGCCCCGTATGTGGGCCCGTTTTCCCACCAGCGTTGGTCCGGTGTAGAACCTGCTCGGCTCCAGCTCGTTGGGCGTATCGTAGTCGTCGCCGTGACCGAGCCGGGTGCCGCCGCCGACCACGACGCCCTTGTCGATGATGCAGCGGTCCACCACCGCGCCGGGTCCGATCCAGGTGTCGTTCATGATCACGCTCTCCCGCACGATCGCGCCGGGGGAGACGTAGACGCCCGGGGAGAGGATCGAGCGGGTCACCTGGCCGCGCACGGTGCAGCCGTTGCAGATCATGCTCTGCTGGATGAGGGCCTGGGGTCCGACCTTCGCGGGGGCGCGCTCCTCGCTCTTCGTGTGAATGATCCATTCCTGATCGTAGAGGTTGAGCTGCGCCTTGCCGGAGACGAGCTCCATGCTGGTGGCCCAATAGGCATCGACCGTGCCGACGTCGACCCAGTAGCCCTCGAACGGGTAGGTGAAGATGCGCCCGCCCGCCACCATGCTGGGGATCACGTGCTTGCCGAAGTCGAGATCGTCGTGATCGGACGCCAGCGCCTGCATGCGCTCGATGAGCACGTTGACGTTGAAGACGTAGACCCCCATGTTCGCCAGGGTGCTGGGCGCGTCCTTGGGCTTCTCCAGGAAGCCTGTCACACGACCCTCCTCGTCGGTCAATACGATGCCGAAGCGGGAGGTCTCCTCGGGAAGGACGTTCATGACGGCCAGCGTGAGATCGGCATGCCGTTCCTCGTGAACCTTGACCATCTTCCGGTAGTCCATCTTGTAGATGTGATCGCCGGAAAGGATCACGACGGTCTCGGCGCGCGTTTCGCGCAGGTACTCGATGTTCTGCCGCACCGCATCGGCCGTGCCGCCGTACCACTGCTGGCGCAGCCGCCCCTGATAGGGCTGCAGCAGCCTCACGCCGCCGAACGTGCGATCCAGGTCCCACGGCCGGCCGATGCCGATGTGATCGTTCAGTGAACGGGGCAGGTACTGGGTGAGCACCCCGACATCATAGATGCCGGAGTTGACACAATTGGACAGGGTGAAGTCGATGATGCGGAAGCGCCCGGCGAAAGGCACCGCCGGCTTGGCGCGATGCTCGGAGAGAACGCCGAGGCGCGTGCCTGCACCGCCCGCAAGGATGAGAGCTACAACCCGCATGATGCGCTCCTTCCACGGCAGGATGGAATACTGGTGATGCGATGAGATGACCTCGATGACGCCGCCATTGTCGCACGTAACCCGGCGCATGTGCAAACGCGCATGAGATGGCCGGCATGGCAGCACCCGTTTCCCTCCCCGGGGTGCAGCACGGATAACCCGGCAGGTCGGATGTGACGAAAATCATAGTGTCTCGTGCGGAAGAGGTGTATCATTATTGCAAATCATTTCTATTAGCAATAAGGTTGCCATGATTGACGCATCTCAACCCACCAGTCCCACCTCCCAAGTGGCAGACCTGCCGTCCGGCGCTGAGGCGACTGTCTGCGCCCTGACCGGTGGACATGACTTCTGCAGCCGGATAGCCAACCTGGGGTTCACCCTCGGTGCACCGCTGAGAGTGCGCCAGAACTATGGCCGCGGGCCGGTCGTCGTCGCGCTGCGCGGCACCCTGGTCGCACTGGGGCGTGCAGAGGCAAGGCGCATTCTGGTCGCACCGCGAGGCGCCACATGAGCGAGCCAGTCCGCACGTCCCGTACGCGTCCACAGCCGGTCGCCCTGCCCATTCGCCCGAACCTGCGCGTGGTGCACTGCACGGAGCCGGAGGACGACCCGCGCGCTGCGGCGCACCCGGACGCCCTGGCGGTCGCGTTGGTGGGCCAGCCGAATGTCGGGAAGTCCACCGTATTCAACATGCTCACCGGCCTCAATCAGCATGTCGGCAACTGGCCCGGCAAGACGGTGGAGCTCAAGACCGGCGTGTTCGAGGTCGAGGCGGCTACCGTCAAGCTGGTCGACCTGCCCGGCACGTACAGCCTGACGGCCAATTCCGAGGAGGAGCGCATCGCGCGCGACTTTCTCATCGGCGAACGACCCGACGTGGCGATCACGGTGGTGAATGCCGCCGCGCTGGAGCGCAGCCTGTACCTGGTTGCGGAACTGCTCGCGCTCGACGTGCCGCTCGTCATCGGCCTGAACATGAGCGACGTGGCCGAACAGCACGGCATCCACGTCGAGGCGCATGTCCTCCAAGCCGCGCTGGGAATCCCGGTGATCCCCCTGGTGGCGACGCGCAACGAAGGAATCCGCGAGTTGGTGTCGGCGGCCTATCGCCTGGCGCTGCAGCCGGCCGCGTTCCGGCCCAACCGGCCGGCGATCCGCGCCGAGCACCAGCCCATCCTGGATCAAGTGGTGGTCCTGCTCGACGGCTGCGCGTGCCAACGCCATCCCGCCAGTTGGGCTGCGCTCAAGCTGCTGGAGGGCGATGAGGAGGTGACCCGGGAAATCCAGGGCTCCACGCCGCCGGCGCTG
>CAZMIS010000244.1:0-6949 GCA_964566325.1 uncultured Anaerolineales bacterium | reverse complement strand
TCCAGGGTGGTCAGGCCCGGGGGCAGCCAGTCATAGTCGCCCAGCGCGCTCGCAGCCGCCGCGCCGCCTTGCACCATGGCCAGGAAGCCCGAGCCATCCATGACGCCCTTGACGTCCAGGAGTTCGGCGACTTCTTCGGCCCGCATGCCCTCAGGGATCGTCAACACGATCTCCTCGTACCGCGCTCGTTGCAGCGTGTCGGCAATCTCGGCCATCGACATGCTCGCCGAAACCTCGAAGTCGCCCGCGGCAAGCCTCTGGTCGATGCCGTTCTGGCGCATGTACCTGCGGAACAGGCCCGCATCGCTGATCAGGCCCTCGGATTCGAGCCGCGTCGCAACCGTCAGCGCCGTCTCGCCCGACTCGATGGTGAAGATGCGAGTCCCGGCCGTCGTATCCAGGGGCGCATTGATCTGCTCCTGCTGGGTGCGCAGATACAGATCGAACACACGCTGCTCGATCGTCTCCGGGCTCAGGTTGATGGGCTGGTCTGAGGACGCCCTGAGCAGCGCCACCTTCGGGGTGACCGGGACATCCGCCATCTGGGCGGAGACGAAACTGACCACGACGAAGCCCAGCACCGCCAGTGCCGTCAAGGGCACCAGGAAGAGCAAAAAACGCAGCAGAAGATCAACGACCCGTTGAAACATCAGGAAAAGGTACTCCTTCGAGCCTGGAGGAAATCTCCCAGAATCAGCGCCGCAGCCACGGCATCGATGCCCGCAGCGCTCTGAATCTGCGCCAGCAGCGCCGACGCGTCCGCCGAGGATAGCGTCTCGTCCCAGTAGGCCACCGGGACCGACAGGTAGCCTGCCAGCCGGCCGCCGTACCGGCGGGTCCAGCGCGCCTGTTGCCCCTCGACATCCGAGCCCGAATCAGCCGCGGGCATACCGATCACCACGCCGGCGACCTTGTGCTCCGTGACGATGCGCTGGATCGCAGCAAAGTCGGCCGCGCGCGTCGCTGCCCGCGCCAGCGTCATAAGCGGACGCGCCAGCATCCCGGTCTCATCGCACACGGCAACCCCGATGCGAGCCTGTCCGAGGTCGAGAGCCAGCAGCCGGCCCCGTGGCAGGTCAGACGCTGAATCGAGAACTGACATTATGCCCCACGAACCAGCGCGGCCACCTATGGCCGGGCCATGGCCGTCTGCGCGGCCTGATCCCAATCGACGATCACCTGGATGCGCCAGGGCAGCGACGGCAGGTTGAGAGGGACGATGTACGGTAGCCAGTCGGGCCCCAGCTCGATCGCCGGCGCTTGGGCGAGCGCGAAGCGTTCCTGCAGCACCTGCGCCGCCTCCTCCTCGCTCAGGCCCAGCACGGCTGAGCGCACCGCACTCACATCGATCGATCGCAGCAGGACACCTTCCGCGGCGACTTCGAAATTGATGCTGCCATCGTCGGCTGCCGCCGCCGATCCTGCCGTGAATCTCACCGTATCTGAGATCAGGCGTGTGCCCCGAGGCATGGCCTCCTGCAGCGCTTCAAGGGCGATGCTGTTGGCCCCGGACTGGTCGATCGACAGGCCAACCGCCTGGACGCTCATGCTCAGGAACAGCTCGTCGGAGACTTCGCCGACAAAGGGCGTGAACGTGGGCGACAAGGGCAGGAAGGTCACCGACTCGGGCGCGGTGAAGCTTCCCTGGGCGCCGCGCTCGAGCAGCCTGGCAACGGCCTGCTCCTTCAACTCCGCGAAGAGCTCCTCCTGAAGCCGCACCTTGTCCTCTTCGGTGACGACCGGCTGCGGCGCCGTGGTGCCGCCCGCAAAGCCGGCGTCGTTCGCGACCGCAACGGAGAGCGACAGCGGGCCCTCCACGCGCGTCACGGTTCCGGCGCGCACGTTCCCGCCCGGTCCGGGTAGCAGCGCCTGGACGATGGCCGGCGCCCTGCCGTTCGGGCCAAGTTCGACCGGCGACGATGTGGCGAACTGAATGTTGGTGCCGGTGGCAGTCGAGACCACGGTCCCCTGTGGCACCGTGATCTGACGGCTCGTCATGTTGATGAAGACGACACGGCCGCTCGACTTGGTTGCAGGCTCGGGTCGCCTTCCGGTCGTCTTCGTGCGCGCCTCACCCGAGACCTGGACGCTGACGGTCTGCGCCGGCAGGATGCGCTGATCTGCGTCCGCGATGGCGCCACTGACCGCGCGGAGTTGAACCGTCTCCGTGATGCGCTCGGCGCCAGGCGTCAGCCGGATCTCAGCGGCAGGAATGACGGTGCTCAGCGCATAGAGCAGCCCGCCCAGCATGAGCATGAGCGCCACCACGAGGCCGAGGGACCGCCACCAGGGGCTCAGACGCCGCACATAGGAACGCGTGAATGGCTCGGGGCGGAATCCGGACGGAGAACCCGCCTGGTAGAGGCCCGCCCCGTGCGGGGGCACCGTCTCGCCCTCCGGCGGCGGCTTGAGGCGCGAGCGCGGCGGCAGGGAGGGTTTCCGCCAGCGGGCCCCTTCTGCACGCGCCACATCGCGGAACGTGCTCAACCCTTCCCGGGCCGCCGCACTGCGAATGGCCGGATCGGACGTGACCAGCGCCGCCTGAACGCCCTGCGCTGCGGCCTCACGCCGCACCACGCGCAGGCTCGCGGGCACGATGCGGGTCTGCGGCGGAATGACGAACAGGACGCGGTCGCCCCTGGGCGTTGCCCGGATTCGGGCCACCATCGCGGCGACCGGGTCCTGATCGGTGACGGTGAGTGTGAAAGTCATTTCTTCAGTTGCTGCCGCACCAGGTCCGGAACCATGTCCAGCGCCTCGCGCAACCGGGTCGCATCGCGGCCCCCCGCCTGCGCCAGGCTGGCGCGCCCGCCACCGCCGCCGCCGACCACGCGCGCGACCGCCTTGACGAGCTCGCCTGCATGCAGGCCCCGCGCGAGCAGATCGTCCGTGACGGCCACGAGCAACTGGGGCTTGTCATCCACCACCGTCGCCAACACGACGACCGCGGATCCCAGCTGCTCCCGAAGCTTGTCGCTCATGTCCCGCAGGGTCTGCATCTCGATGCCGCGCGCCTCGGCGGCCAGGACCTTGACGCCGTCCACCAGCCTGACCGAGCTGGCGGCCAGTTGATCGGTCTGCTGCATGGCCAACTGCGCCTTCAGCCGCGCGCCTTCCTTCTGGGCCGCCTGCAACTCAGCATACAGGTTGCGTATCGCCCGGTCGACCTGTTCGACCGGCACCCGGAGGATGGCGGCCGTCTGTTCCAGCATGCGGAGGCGCTGCAGCGCGAGCCGCTGCGCCTCCCGCCCGGTGACGGCCTCGATGCGCCGGACGCCCGAGCCGATGCTTTCCTCCGAGATGATGTGGAAGAAAGCGATATCGCCGGTGTGGGTGACGTGCGTGCCGCCGCACAGCTCCTTCGAGTACGTCTCGTCCTCCCACCCGATCTCGATGACCCGCACCTCATCGCCGTATTTCTCGGTGAAGAGCGCGGTCGCGCCCCCGCTGACCGCCTGCTTGTAGGCCATCTGCTCCGTGTCAACGGGATAGTCCTCCAGGATGACCGCGTTCACGCCTTCCTCGATGACGTCCAGCTCGTCCTGGGTCAGCATCGACGAATGCGTGAAGTCGAAGCGCAGCCGCTCCGGCTCGACGACCGAACCCGCCTGGTGCACATGCTCTCCCAGCAGGTTGCGCAGCTCGCGGTGCAGGACGTGTGTCGCGGTGTGATTGCGCATGATGTCGAGCCGCCGGTCGTAATCGACCTCGGCCCAGCAGCGATCGCCCACCTGCGGCGTTCCGCTGGTCACCTCTCCCACATGGACGATCAGCCCCGGCACCGGCTTGCGGGTGTCGTGGATGGCGATCTCCCAGACGATGTTGTCGGTCTCGCCCTCGTACGCGGTGATGAAGCCCGTGTCAGACACCTGCCCGCCAGACTCCACGTAGAAGGGCGTGTCGGGCACGATGACTTCGACCTTGTCGCCAGGTCGGGCCGACCGGATGGGCACGCCGCCGGACAGCATCGCGGCGAGGACCGTTTCCGTCTCGAAGCCGGCGTATGGATCCTGCCGGACGCCTCCCGCATCGATCAAGCCGTTCGCCTTCAGTTCCCTCAGCACCTCAAAATAGGCCTGGGCAATTTCCGCGCCATGGACCCCGAACTGCGCAGACGCACGCGCGCGCTCCTTCTGTTCGCTCAAAGCGGCCTTGAAGCCCTCGACGTCGACCGTGAGCCCCTGGTCCCGCGCCACATCCTGCGTGAGGTCGAGCGGAAAGCCATGCGTGTCGTAGAGCCGGAATGCATCGACTCCGGAGATGGCCGACTCCTGCCGGCTCTTCACGTCGGCGATCAGGCCGTCCAGCAGGGCCAGCCCATTGGTCAGCGTGGTGCTGAAGCGCTCTTCTTCCTGGTGGATGGTGCTCAGGATGAACTCCTGGCGGCGGGTCAGCTCGTCGTAGTGCGGACCCATCATCTCGATGACGGTCTTCGCCAGCTCTGCCAGGAACGGGCCCTGGAAGCCCAGCATGCGGCCGTGGCGCGCCGCACGGCGCAGGATGAGCCGCAAAACGTAGCCGCGCCCCTCGTTTGCGGGCAGCACGCCGTCTCCGATCAGGAAGGTGATGGCCCGGGCGTGGTCCGCGATGACCCGATACGACACGCGCCGCAGCTCGTCCTCGAGGTCGTGGCTGACCTCGCGCTGGACGCCCGATTCCGCCAGGAGCTTCTGGGTGGCAGCGATGATCGGCGTGAAGAGATCCGTGTCGTAGTTGCTGCGCGTTCCCTGCAGCACACCGACGATGCGCTCGAAGCCCATGCCCGTGTCCACGTGGCGCGCCGGCAGCGGCGAGAGCTCGCCCGCCGCACTGCGGTTGTACTGGATGAACACCAGGTTCCACAGCTCGATGAAGCGACGGCAGTCGCCGTTCACACGACACACGTGCCCCGGCACGCCCTGCTTGTCGCAGCGATCGGGACCCAGGTCCAGGTGAATTTCGCTGCACGGCCCGCACGGACCGGTGTCACCCATCTCCCAGAAGTTGTCCTTGCGCCCGAAGAAGACGATCTGATCCGGGTTGATGTCCGTCTCAGTGCGCCAGAAGCCGGCCGCCTCATCATCGCGTCCGACCTGGCCCTTATCATCCTCGAAGACGGTCGACCACAGGTGCGCCTTCGGCAGGCCCCAGACCTCGGTCAGCAGCTCCCAGGCCCACCCGATGGCCTCCTTCTTGTAGTAGTCGCCGAACGACCAGTTGCCCAGCATCTCGAAGAGCGTGTGGTGATAGGGCGAGCGGCCGACATCTTCCAGGTCGTTATGTTTACCACTGACGCGCATGCACTTCTGAGAGTCAGCGACGCGCCGCGACTCCGGCTCTGCCAACCCAAGGAAGTACTCCTTGAACTGATTCATGCCGGCATTGGTGAACAGCAATGTCGGATCATCCACCGGGACCAGCGAAGCGCTGTGGGCGATGGTGTGCCCCTTCCCGCGGAAGAAATCAAGGAATTGTTGGCGCACCTGCGCGCTGGTTGGCTTTTGCGTCATTCGAACGACCTCTCATGGGATCTGGTCAAGGACAAGATAAGGCGCGCTGCATAGGGCTGCCAGCGCGCCACCTGTCCCTATTGTACGGTATAGAGGCCCGAATGTCAAAGCCGATTCGGCTCACACCTCATTCCTGTTCAGGCCGCGCCAGACCCTTTCGGGCGTGAGCGGAAGGGAATCGAACCACACCCCCGTTGCATCGTGCACGGCGCAGACGATGGCGGGCGCAAGCGGGCTGAACGGCACCTCGCCGACGCCCCGCACACCCAGCGGCCCTTGGGGATCCGGCTTCTCGTACAGGTGGGTCTCCACGTGCGACGGAATGTCGCGTGTCGTGGGAATCAGGTAGGTGCTGAGGGTGTCCGTCAGAATGCGCCCCCCCTCGGTGACGAAGTTCTCCATCAACGCCCAGCCCTGCGCCTGCACCACGGCCCCCTCGATCTGGGCCTGTACCTGTTGCGGATTGACCGCGCGGCCCGGGTCCTGGACCGCAATCACGCGATCGAGCCGGACGAGGCCCGTTTCGACGTCCACCTCCACCTCGGCAGCCTGGGCTGCGTACGAGAAGCTGACGGAGTTGAAGGAGGCTCCGGTTTCCGGGTCGAACGGCGTGGTCTCCGGCGCGCGGTAGCGGAACTCGGCCACGGCCGGCCGATCCTCGTCGTGCCAGCGAGCCAGCGCCATGTCGGCCGCAGTCATCACCGCATTGCCGGCGAAGAAGGTCAGCCGGGAGGCGGACGCCGGCCCGGCATCGCCGATGTTCGCCGTGTCCGATGCAATCACCACCACGAGCTCCACGGGAACGCCCAGCCGCTCGGCCGCCAGTTGTGCAAGGGCAGAGTGAGTGCCCTGCCCCACCTCGGCCGCGGCCGTGTGCACCTCCGCGGCCTCGATCTGCGTCTCGCCTCGCAACACCACCCGCGCGGTGCTGGCCTCAGGAAACCCGAAACTGAACCCGGAGTTCTTCATGCTGATGGTGATGCCCAGCCCGCGCTTGGTGGACGGCGTCGAGGCGCCGCCCTGTCCGGCATCGGGCAGGCGCCAGCCATCAGCGCTCTCCACCGCGCCGGCCGCCCTGGCGCAGATCGCCAGCAACTCGGCCACGCTGACGCCGCCGGGCACCGGCGATTGGGTGGCCAGCAGGTCGTCGTCGTGCAGGCAGTTACGCAGCCGGATCGTGATCGGGTCGATGCCCAACGCCTCGGCCAGATGCGCCATCTGCAATTCGGAGGCGAAGGCGGCTTGCGGCGCGCCGAACCCGCGCCACGCCCCGGTCGGGATGTTGTTGGTGTAGACGGCCCGGCCGTCGATGCGCACGTTCGGGATCTTGTAAGGGCCGGTGGCCGCAAAGAGGAAGTTGTCCAGGACAGACGTGCTGGTGGAGGCGTAAGCCCCGGCGTCGGACGTGATATCCATCTCGGCAGCGACCAGCGTGCCGTCGCGCCGCGCCCCCCACTTGT
>CAZMIS010000243.1:0-6972 GCA_964566325.1 uncultured Anaerolineales bacterium | reverse complement strand
CAGCGCCTTTTCTGTTCGTGAACCAGTTGCATCGCCCGGCGCATGAAGCCGGCCGGCTGATGAAGGCGGAAGGCTTCGAGTTCGACCTGGCCTACACCTCCGTCCTCAAGCGCGCGATCCGCACCCTGTCGATCGCGCTGGAAGAGATGGACATGGTCTGGCTGCCGGTCATCAAGACCTGGCGCCTCAACGAACGACATTACGGTGCGCTGCAGGGGCTGAACAAGGCCCAGACCGCGGAGCAGTTCGGCGAGAAGCAGGTGAAGATCTGGCGCCGCTCCTACGACGTTCCGCCGCCGTCCCTGACGCGCGACGACCCGCGCTGGCCCGGTCACGATCGCCGCTACGCTGACGTGCCGGTGGAGGATCTGCCGCTGGCCGAATGCCTTAAGGACACTGTCGCGCGCTTCCTGCCGTGGTGGCACAGCGAAGCCGTGCCGACGATCAAGGCCGGCAAGCGCGTCATCATCGCGGCGCACGGCAACAGCCTGCGCGCGTTGGTCAAGTACCTCGACAACATCTCCGACCAGGACATCGTCGAGCTGAACATCCCGACCGGCATCCCACTGGTCTACGAGCTGGACGATGATCTGAAGCCCATCCGCAGCTACTACCTCGGCGACGCCGAGGCGGCCGCGGCGGCGGCTGCTGCAGTGGCAGCCCAGGGCGCGGCGAAGAAATAGACGCCAAGAACAACGAAGGACCAAAAACCAGGTCGTCGCACTGCGCGATGGCCTGGTTTTGTGTTTTAAGGCTCGGATGAATGCTTGCAGATTCGGTCCGATCTGGCTATAATGGCGCTGTGTCCTTGTCGAGGAGGGCGAGACCGTGACATTGAGTCAGGAGGCGCAGACCGAGCGTTACGAGGGTGGGCGCAAGACGGCGGCAACGACGCAGGTCGTCCGGGAAGGTGTGGTGCGCCTGCACGTCAACGGAGAGGAGTGGGCCAGCCTGATGGCCACCCCCGAGGATCTGGATCTCCTCGCCCTGGGTTTCCTGGCCAACGAGGGGATCATCCGGGGGATGGGCGACGTCCGGCGGGTCGTGGTGTGTCCGAGCAGAACTTGTGTCGAGGTCTGGCTGCGCAAGGTTGACATCGAACGTCCGACGCGCAGCACCATTACCAGCGGGTGCGGCGGAGGGATCACCTTCGCAGATCTGACGGCTGAGGCGACGCCCCTGACCGCGGATACACGGGTGACCGCCCGCCAGTTGGGCAGGCTGATGTTGCAGCTGCAGGAGCGGCAGCGAACGCGTGGCGTCCACACATCGGCCCTGGCCGACGGCGATGACCTGCTCATGATCTGCGAAGACGTGGGCCGGCACAACACGTTGGACAAGATCCGGGGCCGGTGCCTGGCGGAGGGGATTGCGAGCGAGGGAAGGATCCTGCTGGCATCGGGGCGCATCAGCGCCGAGATGCTGAACAAGGCGGCCCAAATGCAGACGCCAGTCGTGGCGAGCCGGAGCTCGCCGACGACCCTGGCGCTGGCCCTCGCTGAGGCGTGGAACATCACGCTCGTCGGATATGTGCGTCGCGACAGCCTGGCCGTGTACACTGGTTTCGGACGCGTGCTACAAGATGTATGAGGAGGTGGGGAGTAATGCACACACGCGATGACGCCTGGATAGCCCTTGATCGCAATTTCAAGGCGTTCATGGACTCTCTGGGACACCTCACCGAAGAGGAATTAACTGCGACTGAAGTCGTCGGAAAGTGGTCGGTCAAGGATGTCGTGGCTCATGTCTGGTCGTGGGTCGACGAGGGCATCGAGATCGCACGGACCTGGGGTAATCCGCGTTCCGCGCGCAACAACACCGTCTACGACGATGCCTGGAACCAGAGCCACGTCGAGGATAAGTCGGTGCTGCCGCTGATCAGCGTCGTTGATGGGCTTACCGGCTCCCACCGGCGCCTCATACACATGCTCGACCTGGCGGACGACAGCGCCCTGGAGCAGCTGGCCAAGTGCCCTTGGGATGACGCACAGATGTCGCTGGTGGACTTCTTCCACGACATGGCCGATCATTACCAGGATCACACGACCGATCTGAGGAACTACCAGGAACGCTGCCTGGAAGGTTGTGACTGAACTCATCCTGGTCGCAACAACAGGTTGCCCGATTGAGAGCCGGTCCCACACAGGGGCCGGCTTTTTTGTGCCACTGGGGAACCTGTTACAGACTTTCAACGCAAGGTTGGTGATAATGGCTCGCAATAACGCAAATCACGCCGGAGGAACGTAATGAAGAAGTCGTTTGTGAACGAGCCATTGACCGATTTCCGCATCACTGAGAACATGGTGGCATTTCAGGCCGCCCTGACCAAAGTCCGTGCGCAGCTGGGGCGCCGCCATCCCCTGATCATCGGGGGCGAGAAGATCTATACGGACGACGTGGTGGAGAGCCGCAACCCGTCCGATCCGTCGGAGGTTATCGGCCTGGTGAGCCAGGCCACGCCGGAGCTGGCCGACCGCGCGGTGCGCGAGGCCGCCAGGGCCTTCGAGCACTGGCGCCGCATCCCCGCGTCGGAGCGTGCCCGCTACCTGTTCAGCGCGGCGAAGATCATGCGCGAGCGCAAGCACGAGTTCAGCGCGCTGATGGTTCTGGAGGCGGGCAAGCCGTGGGTGGAGGCTGACGGCGACACGGCCGAGGCCATCGACTTCCTGGAGTTCTACGGCCGCGAGATGCTGCGGCTGGGCAAGCCTCATCCCACGCACCCCGAGCCGAATCACGAGACCGAGCTGCACTACATCCCGCTGGGCGTGGGCGTGGTGATCCCGCCGTGGAACTTCCCCAACGCAATCCTGACCGGGTTGACGAGTGCGGCCATCGTGACGGGCAACACGGTCGTCCTCAAGCCGGCCAGCGCGACGCCCGTGATCGGCGCGTGGGTGGCCGAGTTGTTCATCGACGAGTTGCACCTGCCCGCGGGCGTGCTGAATTTCCTGCCCGGCCCCGGCGGATCGGTGGGCGACGTGCTGGTGGACCATCCGCTCACGCGGTTCGTCGCGTTCACGGGCAGCAAGGAGATCGGCCTGCGCGTGCACCAGCGTGCGGCCGCGGTGCAGCCCGGGCAGAAGTGGCTCAAGCGCACGGTGCTCGAGATGGGCGGCAAGGATGGCATCCTCGTGGACGAGACGGCCGACCTGGACGCGGCCGCGGCGGGGATCGTGTCGGCCGCGTTCGGCTTCTCGGGCCAGAAGTGCTCCGCGTGCTCCCGCGCGATCGTCGTCGAGTCGGTCTACGACGAGGTGCTGGCCAAGATCGTCGAGCTGACTGCGCGGGTCGACGTGGGCGACCCGGCCCTCGGGCCCGGCATCGAGATGGGACCGGTGATCGACGGCAAGGCGCTGGCGAAGCACCTGGAGTACATCGGGATCGGCAAGAGTGAAGGCCGGCTCGTCGCAGGCGGCGAGGCCGTGCCCAACGACGCGGGCGGCTACTTCCTCCAGCCGACCGTGTTCGCGGACATCGCGCCCGACGCGCGGCTGGCGCAGGAGGAGGTGTTCGGCCCGGTGCTGTCGGTGATCAAGGCCAGGGACTTCGTCGACGGGCTGAACATCGCCAACAACACCGAGTACGGGCTGACCGGCAGCCTCTACTCCATGCGCCGTGACCGGCTGGAGTGCGCTCGGCAGGAGTTCCAGGCGGGCAACCTGTACCTGAACCGCAAGTGCAGTGGGGCCCTGGTCGGCGTGCACCCGTTTGGCGGGTTCAACATGAGCGGGACCGACTCGAAGGCCGGCGGCACGGACTACCTGCAGCTCTTCCTGCAGGGCAAGGTGGTCAGCGAGCGGATCTAGCGCGGGGAGCTGGCGCGGCCGATGCCCGACATGGCCAGCAGCAGCGCGGCGAGGAGCGCCAGCAAACCACCCCAGATGAAGGGCGCGGAGGGCCCGAAGCCCTCCCAGCCCCCGACCCCCTGCCACAGCACGCCCGCGATGGCGGACGCGGGGAAATCCAGGATGCCCAGCGTCGCGTTATACGTGCCGTAGGCCGTGCCGCGCAGCGCCGCGGGCACCAGGTCCGCCACCAGCGCCTTGGCCGTGCCGTAGGCCAGGCCGTAGTAGAAGCCGTACAGGGCGTAGAGGACCCAGATGTGCCAGGCGGCCTGTGCGAAGCCGAAGCCGAGGTAGATGGCGGCATAGGCGATCCAGCCGCCGATGATCAGCCGGCGCCGGCCGATGCGGTCGGAGAGCGCGCCCGCGGGCGTGGAAATCAACGTGTAGATCAGGTTGAACGTGATCAGCATGCCGAGGATGCCGGCCACGCTGAGCCCCCGCTCCTGCGCGCGCAGCACCAGGAACGCATCCGACGAATTGCCCAGGTCGAACAGAGCCACGATCAGCATGAAGACCATGAACGGCCTGCCGAGGCTGCGGAACGCGAACCTGGGCGCCGCGCGCTGCCCCTGCACCGGCACATCGCGCGCCAGGAACGCAAGAGACGCCACCGCCAGCAGCGCGGGCGCGATGCTGACCAGGACGATGGTGCGGAAGACGTCTGCGCCGAGTGTCAGCGCGCCGCGCTGCGCGGCCCAGACGATGCCAAGGGCGATCAGCAGGCCCAGCATGGCGCCCGCGGTGTCGGCCGCGCGGTGAAAGCCGAAGGCCAACCCGCGATGGCGCTCGTCGATCGAGTCTGCCACCAGCGCGTCGCGCGGTGCGGTGCGGATGCCCTTGCCCACCCGGTCGGCCCAGCGCGCGCCGGCCACCGCGGCCCACGAGTTGGCAACGTAGAAGAAGGGCTTGGTCAGTGCGGAGAAGCCGTAGCCGGCCACCGCCAGCCACTTGCGGCCGCCGGCGCGGTCCGACAGCCAGCCCGAGAAGACCTTCAGCAGGCTGGCCACCGCCTCGGCCATCCCCTCGATCACGCCGATGATGTTCGTCTTGACCCCGAGCACATTAGCCAGGAAGAGGGGCAGGATGTTGATGACCATCTCGCTGGAGATGTCCATCAGGAAGCTGGTCAGGCTGACGGCCCACACGTTGCGCGGCAGCTGGCGGATGCCCATGGCGCCCTGCGGCGTTGTCTCGGCGATGTCCGGTGATTTCGTAGACATAATGCCTCGCCTGTGTCCGGATGATGGTGTTTGGGTACGGCGCGTCCGCCGCGTTATCCTGCGACGTTGACGCCGATCAGGGCCCCGACGCCGAAGGTGATCGCGGCCGCGGCCAGGCCGAACGCAACCTGGCGCAGCCCGGAGTAGAGCGCGTTGCGGCCCGTCATTAAGGTGATTGCCGCGCCGACGACGAAGAGGCCGATCGCGCTGGCGACGGCGCTGGCGACGATGCCCGCGGTCCCGGTCCAGAAGAGATAGGGAAACACCGGGATGATCGCGCCGACCGCGAAGAGCACGAAGGAGGTGATCGCGGCCTCCCACGCTGAGCCGCCCAGCTCGGCCGGATCGATGTTGAGTTCCTCCCGCGCGAGGGTGTCCAGCGCGGTGGCTTCGTCCGAGAGCAGGTGCTCGGCCATGCGGCGGGCCGCATCGGGCGCGATGCCCTTGGCCTGGTAGATCAGCGCCAGCTCCGCCTTCTCCTCCTCGGGCATGTCGGACAATTCCTCCCGCTCGATGTCCAGCTGGTGCTGGTACAGCTCACGCGAGCTCTGCACCGACAGCCACTCGCCCAGCGCCATGGAGAGCGCGCCGGCCAGCAAGCCCGCAAAGCCGGTCAGCAGGATGGTGCGGTTGCCCACCCCTGCGCCGGCCACGCCCATCACCAGGCTGAACACGGACACCAGGCCGTCGTTGGCGCCCAGCACGCCCGCGCGCAGCGCGTTGCCGCCCGCCGCGCTGTGGCGGCCCTCGAACCGGGCCACCGCGCTGCCCGTCAGCCCGCCCGTGGATTTGGCCAGTTGGCGGAAGACGCGTGCATGGGAGCGCTCGTGCCGCGGCAGGCCGGCCGCCTCCGCTTCCGGCTGGCCGTCGTACTCCGCGCCCGCCTGGCCCTCGATGCCTGCGATGGTGGGCAGGACGAAGCCCGCGCCGAAGCGCGCGGCCAGGCCGCGCAGGATGCGGGTGCGCCAGGAGAGCCGGAAGGGGGGCACGGCTGCGCCGGCGTCGCGCAGCCGGTCCTCCCAGAAGGCCACATGTTGGCGCTCGGATTCGGCCAGCTTGCGGTAGACCGCGGCCAGGTCCGCGTTCGGCTCCGTCTCGGCCAGCCGCTCGTAGAGCAGGGTCGTGTTGCGCTCCGCCGCGAGGTTGCTGAGGTAACGCCGGACATCGGGCGCCGGGACCTTGCCGGGTGCCGAGGCCGGGGCCTTACCCGGCTGGGGTTGGTTGCTCGTTGGGTCGCTCATGATGTTCACCTTCTTCGCTGCACGCCATTATCGCGCCGCGCGCGGAGGGGGTGAAATGGGCGCGTGTGAGTTGGTATGAACAAGCATCATTAGTTATCCGGAGAGGAACACACCATGAAGTCCCGTCGACAGCAACACAACCGCGAAACGATGGTCGAGGAGATCCTGGCGACCGCGCGCGTGATCATGCGGGAGGAGGGTGCCGCGGCCCTGTCGCTGCACGAGCTGGCGCGGCGCCTGGACATACGGACCCCGTCGCTCTACAACTACTTTGCGGGCAAGGCCGACCTCTACGACGCGCTGTTCCGCCTCGGCTTCCGCCTGTACGATGCCTATATGCAGGAGCGGTTAGCCGGCGCGGAGAGCTGGCAGGATGAGATCCGGCTCTACCTGTCGGGTTACATGGCGTTTGCGCTGGAGCACCCCGAGCTCTATCAGCTCTGCTTCGAGCGCCCCGTGCCCGGCTTCGTGCCCACGCCGGAGAGCCTCGATTTGAGCCAGCAGATCCTGCAGCGCGGGTACGACCGCGTGGGGCGGTGGCGCGAACAGATGAGCTCGACGCTGTCGAACCAGCAGATCGCCGACCTGGTGATTGCGATGATGCACGGCCTGACCGCGCTGCACATGGCGAACCAACCGGGCTTGCCCGTGGGCGAGGGGCGGTTC
>CAZMIS010000242.1:0-7006 GCA_964566325.1 uncultured Anaerolineales bacterium | reverse complement strand
CCTTCAGCTGCTGCCACTTGTCGTCAATCGCCGACATCTCATGCTCCTTGACTCTGAACTTCGTCCACGATCGGGTCGATCGTACCGGCCCTGCGGCAGAGTGTGGATTGGATTTGTAAACTATCATAATACTAATATTGAACAATTTCAATACACAGAATGGGTGACGTCCGGCTCCCGCGCGGCCGGTGCGTGCCGCACGGGTTTGTGCGAAACCTTTACAGATTGGCGCGGCTGCTGTAAAATGCCCACTGTGGCGCGGGCCATACCCCTTTTGCCAGCGGTGTTCTCGCCCCATTCGGAATCGCTGCTCTGCGCCAACGGAGACGCCATCATGTCTGACATGCCAACCCCGTCGGTAATGCGGGACGCTGAGTTCAAGCAACTCAAGCAGGTCACCCTGCGGAACGACGAAGAGATCGAACAGGTCAATGCGCTGCTCGCCGATGGCTGGCGCGTGCTGAGCATCGGCCAGCGCAGCGATGCGACCGTCTATGTGCTGGGTCGCGTCGAGGAGAGACAGCGCACGCGCGCAGGTTTCTTGCCGGCCAGCTGAGAGCTCTCATCAAACAGAAGGAAGCGTGATCATGAAGATCGACGACATCGAAGGTGAGTTGCCAGAGGATCTCAAGAAGAACGTCTTTCTGACCACGGTTGACAACGTCTACAACTGGGGTCGGGCGCGCTCCATGTGGCCCATGATGTTCGGCCTGGCATGCTGCGCCATCGAGATGATCGCAGTGCAGGCTGCGCGTTTCGATTTGAGCCGGTTCGGCATGGAGATCATGCGCGCCTCACCTCGACAGGCCGATCTGATGATCGTGTCGGGCACCGTCACGAAGAAGATGGTCCCGAACATCGTGCGCCTCTACAACCAGATGGCCGAGCCCAAGTACGTGCTCGCCATGGGCGCCTGCGCCACCTCGGGCGGGCCGTTCAAGGAGGGTTACAACGTCGTCTCCGGCATCGACAAGTTCGTCCCGGTCGACGTGTACGTTCCCGGCTGTCCTCCCACGCCGGAGGCGCTGCTGTACGGCGTGATGCAGGTGCACAAGAAGGTGTTCACCCAGTCGGTTCGGACGGCGCCCTGGTATCGCCGCGATAAGCTCAATGAACCGATTCCCCTGCCTGTTCTCGGGCCCGACCTGTACAACCCGAAGGATCGGGATGCGCTGAAGCGGCTGGCCGAAGCCGCCCAACAACCGCCCGCCGACGCTGCTGAGCAAGCGTGAGGGAGAGATGCGATGACTGCACCGATTGAGACGATGACGCAAGACCTCCCCTACGGCGGCGTGTTGCCCGGGGCTGTGCTCGAGACAACAAAGAACGGGTTGGTCGTGGCGCCCGATCGCATCGTCGAGCTGGCGCGCTACCTGCGCGACCACGAAGGCTACGACTACTGCTCCATGGTGACCAGCGTCGACTGGCCCCAGTATTTCGAGGTGGTGTACTACCTCTATGGCGTGGCCCAGCCCAAGGACGCACTCGTGCTGCGCGTGCGGCTGGCCGACAAGGACAACCCCAGCATGCCTTCGCTGACCCCCATCTGGCCCGGCGCGGACTTTCAGGAGCGCGAGGTCTACGACATGATGGGCATCCGCTTCGAGGGCCATCCCAATCTGCGCCGCATCCTCCTGTGGGATGGGTTCGAGGGCTACCCCCTCCGCAAGGACTACAAGGAGTCCTACTACGAGGAGGATACCAAGCCGCTGAAGAGCCGCCACCCGGACGGCCACCATGCCTGGGCCGAAGATCGGGTCCCCTGGAAGGACAACATCACCTATCCGGTGGCCTGGGACCCCGACCTGTGGCGCTCGCCGCAGGTCGAGTACCGCCGCATCATGGGGGTGGATGACCTGAAGCACGGGACGTCGGATATCCACACCGAGCGCATCCTCGTCAATATGGGCCCGCAGCACCCGAGCACGCACGGCGTGTTCCGCATGATCATCGCGATCGAGGGCGAGAACGTCGTGGGGCTCGAACCGGAGATGGGCTACCTGCATCGCTGCCACGAGAAGATCGGTGAGCGCAACACCTACGTGATGAACATCCCCTTCACCGACCGGCTGGACTACATCTCGTCCATGTCGAACAACCTGGGCTATGTCCTGGCGGTGGAGAAGCTGATGGGGCTGCAGCCGCCCGAGCGCGCGGAATACCTGCGGATCATCATGGCGGAGTTCACCCGAATCGTCAGCCACTTCATCGCGGTGGGCTTCCTCTTCAACGACCTGGGCGCGTACTTCACCCCCGCGCTGTACGGCATGCGCGAGCGCGAGCTGATCCTCGACCTGTTCGAGGCAGTCTCCGGCAGCCGCATGATGTGCAACTATATGCGCTTCGGTGGGGTGGCCGGCGACCTGACGGACGGGTGGATCGAGCGGGCGCGCGAGCTGGTGTGGAACCGCCTGCCGAGGGTCCTGGAGGACTTCGAGAATCTCCTGTCGGGCAACGAGATCTTCCTGGCCCGCACGCGCGGTGTCGGCGTGCTGACCGCACAGGAGGCCATCGCCTACAGCATGGCCGGCCCGATGCTGCGCGCATCTGGGGTGCCGTATGACCTGCGCAAGGTTGCGCCTTACTCCATCTACGATCGCTTCGAGTTCGACGTGTGCAGCCGGCCCGAGGGCGATGTCTGGGCCCGCTTCCGGGTCCGGATGGACGAGATGTACCAGAGCCTGCGCATCCTGAAGCAGGCGATCGAACAGCTGCCCGAAGGACCCATCATGCCGCCCGGCAAGAAGCAGCACCAGGTGCGCGTGCCGGCGGGCGAGGCCTACTCACGCATCGAAGGTCCGAAGGGCGAGCTGGGCTTCTTCGTCGTGTCCGACGGCAAGGCGAACCCGTATCGCTACCACGTGCGCGCCCCGACCTTCATCAACCTGACCAGCCTGGAGAAGATGAGTCTCGGCCACAAGATCGCGGATGCGGTCGTTGTTCTGGGCGCGGTCGATATCGTGTTGGGCGAAGTAGATCGATAAGGACGGAGGCGACCATGTTTGGATCGGGCGTATTCAAGGGGCTGGGCGTAACGCTGAAGGAATTCCTGGCCACCTACGTCGATGACATCAAGCAGATACCGAGTCGCTATGCCGGCGGCAAGGAAGAAATCGACCAGACCGATGTCGGCGAGCAGCGCGGCCTCTTCACGATCCAGTATCCTGAAGAGCATCGCAAGTTGCCGGAGCGCTTCCGCTATATCCCCATGCTGCTCTACGAGACCAACGCAGAGACCGGGGAGAAAGAGGATCGCTGCACCGCGTGCGGCATCTGCGCCAAGGTGTGCCCGCCGCAGTGCATCTGGATCGTGCGCGATAAGGACGAGAACGGCAAGCCGATCACCCGGCCGGCCGAGTTCTACATCGACACGACGATCTGCATGAATTGCGGGCTGTGCGCGGAGTTCTGCCCGTTCGACGCGATCAAGATGAACCACGATTTCGAGATCGCGGCCTATCAGCGCATGCCGCACCTGATCTTCGATCTGGACGAACTGCGCGTGCCGGTCAGCTACTACCAGCGCATTCGCCCGTCCGACTACGCGGCCGAAGAGGCTGCACGGCTGGCGAAAGAGGCCGAAAAGGCAGCTGCGAAGCCTGCGGAGAAGCCGGCCAGGCCGGCCGCCCCCGCAGCAGCGGCAGCAGCCCCGGCCGCCGTAGTCACGGACGCTCCGGCAGCAGAGGCGCCGGCCGCTGCGGGTGCCAAGCGCACGCCGGAGGAGATCGAGCGGCTGAAGGCCGAAGCTGCCGCGCGCCGCGCGGCGAAGGCGGAGGGGGGCGGCGAGGCCGTGACCGCTGCACCGGCCGCGCCCCCGCCGACGACGGGCGCCGGTGCGCAGCGCACGCCGGAGGAGATCGAGCGGCTGAAGGCCGAGGCTGCCGCACGCCGGGCGGCGAAGGCCGCCGGCGAAGCGCCACCGCCCGCCGCCGCTGCGCCGGTCCCGCCACCGCCACCCCCTGCGCCGGAACCGCCGGCTGCGCCGCCCGCGGCCGTGACCGGCGTGGGCGCCAAGCGGTCGCCCGAGGAGATCGAGCGGCTGAAGGCTGAGGCTGCCGCGCGCCGCGCCGCGAAGGCCGCCGGCGACGAGCAGAAGTAAGCAAAAGGTTGCATGAGGAGCGAAATGATGGAGACCGCAGCATTGATCGTCGCGATCTTAGCCCTGATCGGCTTGTTTGTCGCGCTCCGGCGGATGAGCGGCCTTCAGGAACGTCTTGACCGGACTGCGAGCCAGATGGCCGAGCTACGCAGCACGTTCAGCAACGCACAGGAGTCGTTCGAGTATCGACTGAATGACATGCGCCTGCAGGCACGCCACCAGGCGGGGGAGAAGATCTTCGACCCTGCGATGACGATTGCGGAGGCGTTGAGCGTTCATCCGAAGGTCGGCGAGGTGTTGACTGCCTTTCACCTCGGCGGCTGTTCTCAATGTGCGGTCAGCGACGTCGACACGATTCAGGGTGCATGCCAGACGTACGGCATCGACCAATACGCGCTGATGAACGCGCTGAATGAATTAGTGACGGGCAAGCCTGCAGGTGGATCGCCGGGCAGTGCCAAGACGTCTAATGTACAGGTGAGTTTCTGAGAGTCAATGTATCCTAAAGCTGAGTTACTTTTCCCGCCCAGGCTGATCCCTTCGCTGAAGGGCCTGCGCGGTCCGACGTGGGCCGACCTGGTGGGGCGCGTCGCCAGGTTGCCCGAGACCGACCCCGATAGCCTGGCGTTCTCGTTGATGATGGTCCGTCTGGACGGTTGCGTGAAGTGCCACGAGGGCAGCTTCAAGTACATGCGCGGCTGCCAGCTGTGCGCCACCCAGACGATCGTGCAGTTCAAGGGAACCGACGAAGACCTCCTCGCTCTGTACCTCAGGGCGCGTCGTGACATCGACGCTTACCTCTCGGGCCAACCGGTGTCTGAAGACGACATCCCCGAGGCCGTCGACGAGGCAGACCCATTGGTACAGGACTGAGTTGACCATGGCGGATCCCAAAAGAATCGCAATCGTCGGAGCCGGCATGGCCGGGCTCGCGGCGGCGCACGACCTGAACAAGGCGGGACATCACGTCACCGTCTTTGAGGCCGCGCCCCAGGTGGGTGGATTGGCCGCCGGCTTCAAAGCCCCACACTGGGACTGGACGCTGGAGAAATACTATCACCACTGGTTCGCGGGCGACCGCGAGATGCTCGGCCTGATCGAGGAATTGGGCTGGCGCGACCAGGTGATCTATCGCCGGCCTTGGACGGTGGTCTACTACCGCAACAAGTTCCAGGCGCTCGACTCCTACGTCGAGGCGGCCAAGTTCACCCTGCGCAACTTCGGCCCGATCGACCTGGTTCGTTTCGGGCTCGTAGGGGTCTATCTCAAGCTCACCCCCAATTGGCAGCCGCTGGAGCGCGTGACGGCCGATGCATGGCTGCGCAAGTGGGTGGGCCCTCGCATTTACAACGCGATCTGGAAGCCGTTGATCGTGGGCAAGTTCGGCGAGGAAAACCTGAACGTAGTCAACATGGCGTGGTTCTGGGCACGCATCAAAGCGCGCACCACGCGGTTGGGCACCTTCGCGGGCGGCTTCCAGCGTTTCCTCGATCTGCTGGCCGAGAACCTTCGGGCACGCGGGGTCGCGATCCGGCTGTCCGTCCCCATCGAGGCGATCGAGCGGGTAGAGGGCGGCCTCTCCGTGCGCACGGGGGAAAGCGCGGGGGTCTACGATGCGGTCATCTCGACCAGCTCGCCGGCCCTGATGGCCAGGTTGGCGCCCGACCTGCCCCAGGGCTACTCGGCGGCGCTGCGCCAGCTCAAGTCGATGGGTGCGGTGGTGCTCGTGGTCACGTTGGACCGGCCGCTGACAACCTACTACTGGCACAACCTTCCCAAGGACGCGGGATTTCCATTCCTGGCTCTCGTGGAGCACACGAATTTCATGGACCGCGAGCACTACGGTGGCGACACCATCATCTACTGCGGGGACTATCTGCCGCCGGATCATGAATACTTCAGCCTGACGAAGGAAGAGCTCCTGGAGCGGTTCCTGCCGTCGTTCGTGCGGTTCAACCCGGCGTTCGACCGCAGCTGGGTGAAAGAAACGTGGCTGTGGAAGACCCCGTATGCACAGCCGGTGCCGCCCGTCGACCATTCGCGCAATATCCCCCCGGTGCGGACGCCCGTGCCCGGACTCTACTTTGCCAGCATGAGCCAGGTGTATCCCTGGGATCGCGGCACGAACTACGCGGTTGAGATCGGCCGGCGCGCTGCCGGCATGGTGCTGGAAGATCTGACATAGGAACGGAGATAGCATGTTGTTCGGCAAGTCGAAGGATGTCACCGTCGAGAAGGTTCTCGACGCATTGAGACAGGTGCAGGAGCCCGAGCTCCACAAAGACCTGGTGACCTTGAACATGGTGAAGGATGTCCGGGTGCAGGACGGCGCGGTCAGCTTCACGATCACGTTGACGACCCCCGCTTGTCCCCTGAAGGCGCAGATCGAGAGCGAGGCGAAAGGCGCCGTCGCGCGGCTTGACGGCGTCAAAGAGGTCGAGGTCAAGTTCGACGCCAAGGTGCGCGGGGACCATCGCATCCCCGCAAAGCTGGCGACACCGATCAAGAACATCATCGCGGTGGCCAGCGGCAAGGGCGGCGTCGGCAAGACGACCGTCTCGGCCAACCTGGCCGTGGCCCTGGCCCAGATGGGTGCGAAGGTCGGCATCCTGGACGCGGACATCTACGGCCCCAACGTGCCGATCGTCATGGGCGTGCATGACCTGGCCGACGTGCGCGACGGGCAGATGGTCCCCCCTTACGCACACGGCATCCAGGTGATGTCCATCGGATTCCTCGTGCCCGACGGCGAGGCGTTGGTGTGGCGCGGTCCGATGCTCCACAAGGCCATCGGGCAGCTGCTGACCGACGTCGCGTGGGGCGAAGCGGACGGCGACCCTGCGGCTGAGCGCGAGCTCGACTACCTGGTCGTGGATCTGCCGCCCGGGACCGGCGACGCGCAGATGA
>CAZMIS010000241.1:0-7019 GCA_964566325.1 uncultured Anaerolineales bacterium | reverse complement strand
TTACTGGTTTGGTACTCCTTTTTCAAGACCCCGCACAAAAGGGCCAAACTTAAGGACACCTCGGAGGTTTGGCAAACCTCCGAGGTGTTTCGTTTCGTGCGCGCTACCAGGCCACCGTGGTACGCGGCCTTACTTCCGCTGCCACGGCGCGAAGGTCTCCAGGATACTCCCGCCCAGGAACTCGCGCAGGATCGAGTTGTCCGGGATCGCGTCGCTCGGCACAGGCTCGAACCACTTGAGGAACGTCAGCAGGCGCTTGGCCTCGATGTAGCCCGGCTTGCCCGGCTCGACCTGCAGCAACAGCGGCTCCGCGTAGGGCTTTAAGGCTGACAGCTCGTACACCAGGGCGGAGTTGAACATGACGTCTGCGTTTTCCTGGTACGGGAAGATGTTCAGCCGCTCCCCACGGTGCACGCTCTCCCACCGGCCGATCGTCTCCGCCGCGCTGTAGCCCCGCGTTCGCGCATCGCGCACGATGCGCCGGATCAGCCGGTTGTCGGTCGTAGGCACCCGGTTATGTCGATCGATGTTCAGCTGGGTCAGCGCACTGATGTAGATGCGGAACACCCGGTCGCGCAGTGCGTCGGGCGCCAGGCGCGGGTTCAGCCCGTGAATGCCCTCGATCAGCAGGACCTCGTCGGAGCCCAGCCGGATCACCTCCCCGGGCCCGCTCTTGCCGGCCAGGAAGTCGAACCTCGGCAGTTGCACCTGCTCCCCCACCATCAGCTGCACCAGGTCGTCGTTGAAGCGCGCCAGGTCGAGCGCCTCCAGGCGCTCGAAATCGAAGTTGCCCTCACTGTCCTTCGGCGTCAGGTCGCGGTCGACGAAGTAGTTGTCCATCTCGATCGCGATCGGCCGGATGCCGTTGGCCAGCAGTTGTACGGCCAGGCGTTTGGAGAAGGTCGTCTTGCCCGACGAGGAGGGCCCCGCGATCAGCACGAGCCTGATGCGATCGCGGTCTGCGGCGATCTGTGACGCGATGGCTGCGATGCGCTGCTCGTGCCGCGCCTCGGCCACCAGCATGATCTCGTTCGCGCGGCCGCTTTTGATCGCAGCATTGAGCGAGCCGACGTCGTGCATGCCGAGCAGGCGCAGGGTGTGCCCATATTCGCGAAACACGGACAGCAGCTTGGGGTACTTCACGACTGGCTCGAGCGCCATGCTCTGACGCTGCGGGAACCGGAGCACGAAGCCCGGCTCATAGTAGTCCAGCGCGAAGGACGTCATCACGCCCGCAGAGGGGACCATGTAGCCGTGGAAATAGCCGCGGAAGCCGCACAACTCGTAGAGCACCAGGTAATCCTTGCAACGGTGTTCGAGGAGGCGAACCTTGTCCTCCTCGCCCCGGCTGCGGAACAGCTCGATCGCCTCGGCCAGCGGCACGCGCTGCTTGCCGATCGGCGCGTCAGACGCCACGATCTCCCGCATGCGCGCCCCGATCGCCGCCAGTTCCGCCGGGGTGAATTGCGGGCGGCCCTCCACCTCGCAGTAGTAGCCGCCGAAGGTCAGGGAGTGATCGACGTTGACGATCGCCTCAGGGAACAGCTGGTTCACCGCCACCACGAGCAGGAACGTCAGCGAGCGCCGGTAGATGCGGCTGCCGTCGCGGTCGTCCATGCCCAACGCCTGGACATCGACGTCACGGTCGATGTGGTAGGTCAGCTCGCGCAACTGGTTGTTGATCAGCGCCGCGACGATCGGGAACGGCCAGGGCTGGTCTGCGTGGGCGGCAGCGACGAAGTGGCGCAGCTCGGTTCCCAGCGGGGCCTCGTAGAGCCGGTCCTCCGCGAACTTCACGATGGCGGTGGTGCGGAGTGCTGCCCGGCGGACGCCGGTGGGGGTCGGTTCGGTCATGGCAGGCTCTTTCGCGTCATTTGTCACGGATTGTACCACAGGGTGGGAACGCCGTGCCAGCGTTCAGAGGCCAATACCTCGTCAATGGCCATCTGATGAGTAGCATAGGGCCTTGTGCCCGTTCTGACGCCCACAAGGGGCTATGCTACAGCGCATCGAATCAACCTTGACGCACTACAAGCCGCTGCCCTGCTTCGCCTCCAGCGCCTCCCACCGGGCGTAAAGGGCGGCCAGCTCGTGCTCCACCTCCGCCAGCCGCGCGGTGGCCGCCACGACCTCGTCGCCGCCGTCCTGGTACGTGCCCGCGTCGGCCAGCCGCGCGTAGAGGCGGGCCTGATCGCGCTCCAGCACCTCGATGGCCGCGGGCAACGCGTCCAGTTCCTGGCGCTCCTTGTGCGTCAGACGTGCGGGCCGCGGCGAAGGTGCGGAAGGCACGGGGCGCGCGGGCGGCGCCGGCTTCGGGGCGGCAATCGCTCCGTTCGGGGTCGGACGCTGGCGCACCCAGTCGTCGTATCCGCCCGCATACTCGCCGACGCGGCCGCCGGGCTCGAGCGCGAGCGTGCCGTCCACCACGTTGTTCAGCAGCTCGCGGTCGTGGCTGACCAGGAGCAGCGCACCCTCGAACGTCAGCAGCAGATCCTCGAGCAGCTCCAGCGTCTCCAGGTCGAGATCGTTCGTCGGCTCGTCCAGCACGAGCACGTTGGCCGGCCGCGCGAAGAGACGCGCGAGCAACAGGCGATTGCGCTCACCGCCGGAGAGGGTGCTGACAACCGCGCGGGCCCGCTCGGAGGGGAAGAGGAACTCCTGCAGATAGCCCATGACGTGCCGCCGCCGGCCGTCGATCGTGACGAAGTCCCGGCCGTCCGCGATGTTGTCGAAGACGGTCGCCTCCTCGTCGAGTTGGCCGCGCAACTGGTCGAAGTAGGCGATCTCCAGGTTCGCGCCGTGCCGGATCGTGCCGCTCTGCGGCGCCAGCTCGCCCAGCAGCAGGCGCAGCAGCGTCGTCTTGCCCGATCCGTTCGGGCCCACGATGCCGATCTTGTCCCCGCGCATGACCGTGGTGGAGAACCTGCTGACGACAGGCCGGCCCTCGTACGCGAAGGTGACGTTGTCCGCGCGGATGACCAGCTTCCCCGACCGCTCCGCCTCCTGCACCTGCATGCGGAGGCTGCCGGGGTGCTCCCGCCGCTCGCGTCGCTGCACCCGCAGGCGCTCCAGCGCACGGACGCGGCCCTCGTTGCGCGTGCGGCGGGCCTCGATGCCCTGGCGGATCCACGCTTCTTCCTGGGCCAGCTTCTTATCGAACTCCGCCTGCTGCGTCGCCTCCGCGTCCAGTACGGCCTGCTTGCGCGCGGCGAAGGTATCGTAGTCGCACGCCCAATCGATCAGCCGGCCGCGGTCGATCTCGATGATGCGCGTGGCCAGCCGCCGCAGGAACGTCCGGTCGTGGGTGACGAAGACCAGCGTGCCGCCGTAGCGCAGCAGGTAATCCTCCAGCCAGGCGATGGCGTCGAGGTCCAGGTGGTTCGTCGGTTCGTCGAGCAGAACGATGTCGGGGTCGCGCACGAGCCCCTGCGCCAGCATGACCCGCCGCTTGAGGCCCGCGGAGAGCGCCGCGAAGTCCGCGTCGCCGTCGAGCTGCATGCGCACGAGGATCGTATCCAGCAGCAACCGGCGCTTCCAGTCCTCGGGATCGTCCGCGCCCTGGGCGACGGGCTGCCTGCCGCCGGCCGCGGGCTCCAGGCCCCGGGCGACCACCTCGGCCACGGTGCCGGTGATCCCCTCGGGCACCTCCTGCGCCAGCGTCGCCACGTTCACCCCGCGCTCGCGCACCAGCGCGCCGGAGTCAGGCTCGAGGTCGCCCGCGATGAGCTTGAGCAGGGTCGACTTCCCCACCCCGTTGCGCCCCACCAGGCCGAGCCGTTCCCCGCGCTCGATCTGCAGGTCGATGTTCTCCAGGACGAGCTCACCCCCGAATCCGAGGCTCACGTTCCTCAGGCTGCACAGCGCCATGCACACATCCCTTCGCCCGAAATGACAGCGCCCATTATACCCGTTTTCACGCGCGGGCGTTTGACAGATGGCCGCGGCGCTGTTATAGTGGCGCCCGTTGCAGTCCGCTCGACAACCGAATACGCCCGCACTTTCATCCAGAGAGGCAGAGGGACCGGCCCGATGAAGCCTCGGCAACCGACTGACTACGAGTATGGTGCCAACTCCGGCAGACATGATCTGGAAGATGAGAGGAAAGGTGCAATGGTGCTGCCTTCTCCCTCGTGCCTGACCACACGAGGGATTTTTATGAGCCGAACCAGGCCCTCTCGTCGACAGGTGAGAGGGCCTTTTTGCGCCCCTTGCCCGGCGAGCCAACACACAGTTGAGAGGTGAACCATGACGCACGAACAACGATCCTTCGGCTTTACGACCCGCCAGCTGCACGCCGGCCAGCAGGCCGACCCAACCACGGGCAGCCGGGCCGTGCCGATCTACCAGACGTC
Source organism: uncultured Anaerolineales bacterium (assembly GCA_964566325.1). Lineage (GTDB taxonomy): Bacteria > Chloroflexota > Anaerolineae > CG2-30-64-16 > CG2-30-64-16 > JALOOB01. The sequence goes on along the minus strand of CAZMIS010000241.1, from coordinate 2,667 downwards.
ATCCTACCAGTTCCGCGACACGGAGCACGCCGCGGCGCTGTTCGCCCTGGAGGAGCCGGGCAACATCTACACGCGCATCATGAACCCGACGACAGGTGTGCTGGAACAGCGCCTGACCAGCCTGGAGGGGGGCGTGGGCGCGCTGGCGACGAGCAGCGGCCACGCGGCGCAGGTCCTGGCCGTGCTCACGCTGTGCCAGGCAGGCGATCACATCGTGGCCAGCTCGCGGCTCTACGGAGGGACGTACACCCAGTTCAGCTACACCTTCCCGCGCCTGGGCATCACCGCGACCCTGGTCGATCCGTCCGATCCGGCCAACTTCGCCGCGGCCATCCTGCCGGAGACGAAGCTGCTCTACGGCGAGACGGTGGGCAACCCGGACATCTCCGTCTTCCCGATCGCTGAAGTCGCGGCGCTGGGGCAGGCGCATGGCATCCCGCTCCTGATCGACAACACGTTCGCCACGCCCTGGCTCTGCCGGCCGCTCGAGTGGGGCGCACACATCGTCACTCACTCCACCACCAAGTTCCTGTCGGGCAACGGCACCACCCTCGGCGGCGTGGTCGTCGACGGCGGCACGTTCGACTGGCGGAGCGGCCGGTTCCCGAACTTCACGGAGCCCGACCCCTCCTACCACGGCCTGCGCTACGCAGACCTGGGCGCGTCCGCCTTCATCACCAAGGCCCGCATCCAGATGCTCCGGGACATCGGCGCGTGCCAGGCGCCGTTCAACGCCTGGACGACGCTTCTCGGCATCGAGACCCTCAGCCTGCGCATGGAGCGCCATGTTCACAACGCGGGGCGGGTGGCGGCGTATCTCGCGGCCCATCCCCGCGTCCGCTGGGTGCGCTACCCCGGCCTGCCGTCGCACCCCGATCACGCGCGCGCCGCGAAGTACCTGCCCAAGGGGCCGGGCGCGGTGCTCGGCTTCGGCATCGAAGGCGGCGTCGCGGCCGGGCGGCACTTCATCGAGCGGCTGCAGCTGTTCAGCCACCTGGCGAACGTGGGCGACGCGAAGAGCCTGGCCATCCACCCCGCGAGCACGACGCACAGCCAGCTCGGCGAGGAGGAGCTGATCGCCGCAGGGGTCACCCCCGATTTCATCCGCCTGAGCATCGGCCTGGAGGACATCGACGACATCCTGTGGGACCTCGAGCAGGCGCTGGGCTAGAGGAAGATACCATTAACGACGCACAATCCAACGGACGGGACGCGGGGGCGGCCCGGACCTTCACCTTCGCCCAGGCCGAGCCGTTCGTGCTGGAGTCCGGCGCAACGCTGAGCCCGGTCACGTTGGCGTACGAGACGTACGGCCAGTTGAACGCGGCGCGCAGCAACGCGATCCTCGTCTGCCACGCGCTCAGCGGCAGCGCCCGCGCGGGCGGATCGGACGGGTGGTGGAGCGACTGCATCGGACCGGGCAAGGCGTTCGACACGGACCGCTTCTTCGTCATCTGCGCCAACGTGCCCGGCTCATGCTACGGCTCGAGCGGCCCGTCGAGCATCGATCCGGCGACGGGCGCGCCGTACGGCCTGCGATTCCCCGTCGTCACGATCGGCGACATGGTCGCCGCGCAGGAGCGGCTGATCAGCCACCTCGGCATCGACACGCTGCTGTGCGTCGCGGGCGGCTCCATGGGGGGCATGCAGGTGCTCGAGTGGGCCAGCCGGCGGCCCGATCGGCTGCGCGCGGCCATTCCCCTGGCCACCACCGCGCGCTCCAGCCCGATGCTGATCGCGTTCAGCGAGGTGGGACGGCAGGCCATCTACGCGGATCCGAACTGGCTCGGCGGCGACTATTACGCCAACGGCCGACGGCCCGACGCGGGGCTGGCCCTCGCGCGCATGATCGGCCACATCACCTACCTGAGCGACCGGTCAATGCACGCCAAGTTCGGCCGCCGGCTGCAGGACCGCGCGCGCTTCGGCTACGAGTTCGACACGGAGTTCCAGGTCGAGAGCTATCTCAAGTACAAGGGGCTGAGCTTCACGCAGCGCTTCGACGCGAACAGCTACCTCTACGTCACCAAGGCGCTCGACTACTTCGACCTGAGCACGCCCGGTGGCCTGCCGGCTGCGTTCGCACGGTCGGAGCACGTCCGCTTCCTGGTGGTCAGCTTCACGAGCGACTGGCTCTACCCCTCCTACCACAGCAAGGAGCTGGTGTCCGCGCTCACGGCCGTTGGCGCGGACGTGACCTACCTGGACATCGAAAGCTCGTGGGGCCATGACGCGTTCCTGCTGGAGGTCGACACGATGACCCGGCTTCTGGGCAGCTTCGTCGATCGGGTGGCGGAGGAAGCGAGGCTATGACGGGGCAGCTGCGGCCGGATCTCGAGGTGATCGCGGAGTTGATCCCGCACGGGATGCGCGTGCTGGACCTCGGCTGCGGGGACGGCGCGCTGCTGGACCACCTGGTGCATGACAAGGGCGCCCGGGGCCGCGGGATCGAGCTGGGCGAGGCGGGCGTGCTGGCGTGCGTGCGCCGCGGCCTGAGCGTGCGCCAGGGCGACCTGCAGGAGGGGCTGGGCGACTATCCGGACGGGAGCTTCGACTACGTGGTGCTGGCGCAGACCCTGCCCTTCCTCGACGATCCGGGCATGATCCTGCGCGAGATGCTGCGGGTGGGCCGGCGTGCGGTCGTCAGCTTCCCCAACTGGGGCTACT
>CAZMIS010000240.1:0-7088 GCA_964566325.1 uncultured Anaerolineales bacterium | reverse complement strand
GCCCTTGTAGCCCAGGGCGACACGTTGCCACCCCGTCGGCTCGCCGATGATGCACAGGTCCGGCCGGCGCCGCGCGGCCAGGTGGCGCGCGCCCTTGGAGGTGGCGCTCTCCTCCTCCACCGCGCCTGCCACCACGATGCGCCATCCGGGCCGAGGGCCCACGAGCGCGGCTGCCGTGGCGAACGCGGCCAGTGGGCCTTTTGCATCCACCGCACCCCGGCCGTACAGTCGCCCGTCGCGTTCCATCACCTTGGGGAAGCCGCGCACGGTGTCGATGTGGCCCAGGAGGATGAGCTCGCGCATCGGACCTGCGCCGGGGGTCTCGAAGATCCCCATCGCATTGCCGGCCGCGTCGCGGTAGGCGCGGAGCCCCGCTGCATCCAGCCACTTGACGAGGTGGTTCACGGCGGGCATCTCCTGGCCCGACGGCGAACGAATCTCCAGCAGCTCGCGCAGGAGCGTCAGTCCTCTGGCGGTGGTCTCTTTGGTGTTCGTTGCCATGTTTGGCCTCACTTTGCTTCACAAAACGGCGTGTGAGACGGCGGTTCCCTGCGATTGGGGGCCGCTCCTTCGACTACGGGCCGCAGTCTGCGGCCCTCCGCTCAGGGTGCTGACGTCCAGCCGGCTCCTTCACGAATGTAACGGCAGGCTGCCGCGGTCACATCGGAGGTGGTTGCGGTTCCAGAAAGATCAGGCGTGCAGATGCGCTCGTCAACTGTCCTCTGTACCGCGGCCCGCACGCGCGCCGCGGCATCTGGCTCCCCGATGTGGTCGAGCAGCAGCGCGCCGCTGAGCAGCGCACCGATCGGATTTGCGACGCCCGTGCCCGCAATGTCGGGCGCACTGCCGTGCACCGGCTCGAAGATCGCGACAGGACCCGCGCCCACGTTAGCGGACGGCGCCACACCCAGCCCGCCGATCAGTCCTGCAGCCAGGTCCGAGAGAATATCACCGAACAGGTTGGTCGTGACGATGACATCGAATCGATCGGGACGGCGCACGAGCCACATCGCGGCCGCGTCGACCAGCATCTCCTCCGCTTCGATGTCAGGGTGGTCGCGGGCGACGGCCAGGCAGCTCTCCCGGAACAGACCATCGGTGATCTTCAGCACGTTCGCCTTGTGGACGATCGTGACGCGTGCGCGCCCAATCCCTGACCGCGCGCGGCGCCGGGCCTTTTCGAACGCGACGCGCGCGATGCGCTGGCTGGCCTTCCCCGTGATCACGCGCTCTGCGACGGCCATATCTCCCTTGCGACTCTCCCGCCCGCTGTAGAGCCCCTCGGTGTTCTCCCGCACGATGAGCAGATCGATCGGGGGCGCGCCGGGCAGGAGGGACTTCGCTGGTCGCAGGTTGGCGTACAGGTCGAACTGCCGGCGCAGCGCCAGGATCGGACTGCGGTAGAGTGGCTGCTGGATACTGGATGCTAGATGCTGGGGGCCGCTGGCCGGGGCGCCGGCCGTGGGCGATTGGGTCGCGCCGAAGAGGGTGGCCTGGGCGGATCGAACCGCGGCCACTGTCTCCGGCGGGAGTGCATCGCCGCAGCGGCAGAAGCAATCCCAGCCGGCCTCGGCCGTGACGAAGCGCGCGGACGGCAGGGCCGCTGCGATGGCATTCGCAGCAGAGGGCACGACCTCCCGGCCGACACCGTCGCCGGCGATGAGACAGATGGTGGGCATGGCTAACCTTCCGCCCGGGGAGCCAACTGGGCGCGGAGCATCGGGATGAGGCCGCCGGCGGCGAGGATGTCTGCGACTGAGGACGAGTAGGGCGGGAAGCGAAACTCGCCGGCGGCGCAAACAACCACGCAACGGGCCGGATCGACGGTGACAGGCTCTCCAGGCTGGATCGCCGTAACCGCCTCCGGACAAATCACCGGCAGGAGGCCGTTGTTGACGGCATTGCGGAAGTATATCCTTGCGAAGGATTGCGCAATGATAACCCGGATTCCGGCCGAACGCAAGCACGCGACAGCCTGCTCGCGGCTGCTGCCGCAGCCCCAGTTTCGACCCGCTACGATGATGTCACCGGGCTGCACCGCCGCGGCGAAGGCCGGGTCCAGGTCCTCCAGCGCATGCCGCGCCATCTCCGCGGGCTCGTGGATGGTGTAGGTGTATTTGCCCGGAAAGATGACATCGGTGTTGACGTCATCCCCATACACCCATGCGCGACCTCGATATACTTGATTCATGCATTACCTCGATCGGATGGCGTTGTGTCCACGCTGGCCAGTCGGTGCAGTTCGGTCGGGGTGGGGATGTGTCCCAGGACCGCAGCGGCCGCCACGACGAGTGGGCCGGCGAGGTAGATCGACGCGGCGGGGTTGCCCATCCGCCCGCGGAAGTTACGGTTGGCCGTGCTGATCACGGTCTCGCCCGCGGCGGGCGCGCCGAAGTGGTTGCCCATGCACGGGCCGCACCCCGGCACGCCCAGCATGGCGCCTGCGGCCAGCAGGGTCTCGATGTGGCCGGCGGCCAGCGCAGTGCGGAGCACCTCGTCGGAGGCAGGAACGACGATCAGGCGTACACCCGGCGCCACGCGGCGCACACGACCGTCGGTGCCCCGCAACACGCGTGCGGCAAGGGCCAGGTCCTCCAGCCGGCCGTTCGTGCACGTTCCGATGAACGCCTGGTGCACCGGCTGGCCGGCGGCGTGCGACAGCGGCACGACGGACGCCGGGCTGTGGGGCAGGGCGACGGCCGGCTCGATCCACTGCAGGTCGACGTGGTGGCGCACGACATATTGGGCGTCCCGATCGGGATGAAGCGCGCCGGCAGCCAGCGCATCCCGGTGCGATGCGGCAACTCCGCCCTGCCTGCGTTCCAGCCGGGCAGCCAGCCAGTCGAACACTGCGCAGTCCGGCTCGAGGTACGCGCTCTTCGCGCCCGACTCCGCCAGCAGGTTCGGGATGACCATCCGGCTGTCGATGCTGAGGCTGGCGAGGCCAGGCCCACCGATCTCGATGGCCCGGTAGAGCCCGGCATCGGGCCCCAGCCGGTGCAACAGCCACAGGCCGAGGTCCTTCGCGGTCACGCCCGGGCGCAGCGCGCCGGCCAGGTCCACCCGAATCGTCTCTGGCACGCGAAGCCAGAGGATGCCGGTGGCCCAGAGTGCGGCCGCCTCGCTGCGGCCGATGCCCGCACCGAACGCGCCCAGCCAGCCAAAGTGGGTCGTGTGACTGTCCGCGCCCAGGACCAACTGCCCGGGCAAGGCCAGCGCCTCTTCGCTCACCACCTGGTGGCACACGCCGCGGCCCGCATCGAAGAAGTGCGGGATGCCCTGCTCCGTCACGAAGCGCCGGATCTCCGTGTGATTCGCCGCGTGCTCGGAAGTCGGCGCGGGCACCGCGTGGTCCAAGACGATTGCGAGCCGTTCGGGACACCTCACGCGCGACGGGCCCAGTGAGGCGAAGAACCTGCCGATCGCCGCGGTGTTGTCGTGGCTCAGCACCAGGTCAGGTTCGGCGTCGACGATCTGTCCGACGGCCACGTGGTCCAGCCCGCTCGCACGCGCCAGTGCCTTCTGTGCGAATGTCTCACCCATGGCCGTTACCTTCCGCAGGGGAAGCCATCGCTCCGCCGTGCCCATTGCCCCAGTTGCGCAGCAGGTGGTCCACGTCGTCGAGGGTCAGCGCCTGCTCGTCGGCCAGCACCTTGATGTGATGCGTAAGCGACTTGACGTGCTCGTCTGAGAGGCTGAGCCCGAGCTGGTCGGCCCGTGCGCGCACCGCGTTCCAACCCGTCAGGCGATGTGCGATGGAGATGTAGCGCGTGAGCCCGAAGTCGTGCGGATCGAGCGCTTCGTAGGTCTCCGGCGCGTTCAGGATGGCCTTGGCGTGGATGCCGGCCTTGTGTGTGAACGCGCTGATGCCTGTGATGCAGTTGTTGAAGGGCACATCCACGTCCACCATCTCGCCGACCATCTGCTCCAGCTTGCGCAGCGTGTCGAGGCGGTACTTTCGCTGGGCGGTGGCCCGGTCCAGCGTGACCATGCGCGCGATGAATCCGCCGAGGGGGGTGATGCCGTTACGCTCGCCGATGCCCAGCACCGTGGTGTCGATGTGCGTAGCGCCGGCCTCGAGCGCCATGAAGGCGTTGGCAATCGCACAGCCGGAATCGTTGTGGCCGTGGAACTCGATGTCGCAGCGGGTCAGCCGCCGGAGCGTGCCCACGAGGCGACCGACCTGTGTCGGGGTAGCGATGCCCACGGTGTCCGCGATGCCGAGACGGTTGACGACGCCCAGCTTGTCGACGGCCAGGTAGACCCGCAGCAGCTCGGCCTCGTCGCTTCTGAAGGAGTCCTCCGTGCTGAACCGAAGCTCGATGTCGGGCGCCTGGGCCCGGATCCACGGCAGCACCTCGGCGGCCAGGTCGATGATCTCGTCGATGCTGCGGCCATGGCTGAACTGGCGCAGTCTCGACGACGTGCCGATCACCACGTCGACCCCGCAGACCCCGGCTTCCAATGCGATCTGCGCGTCGTCGCGGTGGCAGCGGATGTGGGTGAGGATACGCGCCCGCAGCCCTCGCCCGGCGATCGTGCGCAGGTCCGCCAGGCTGCCCGGCGATGCCTGGGGCGAGGTCAACTCCAGGTATTCGACGCCGAACTCGTCCAGGGCATGGGCGATGCGAATTTTCTGCTCCGTCGAGAACTGAGCATTGATGAACTGCTCCCCCTCGCGCAGGGTGGAGTCGATGATGGCGTAGTCGGTCAATGACATGAGTCCTCCCTGAGCACCGCGTCGACGGCCGCGAGCACGCGGTGGAGGTCGGCTTCGGCGATGACGAGCGGGGGCAGCAGGCGCAGCGTGGTCATGCCCGCGGGCAGCGCCAGGATGCCCCGATCCTGCAGCCGCTGGAGGACCGGCGAGACGCGAACCTTCAGCTCGACGCCAACCATGAGCCCGAGGCCGCGCACCTCGCGCACCAGGGGCGAGCGGAGCGCAGCGAGCCCGCGCAGGAGCATGTCGCCCAGCCGCGCCGCGCGCTGCAGCAGCGTCTCGCCGCTGCCCGGCGCCGGGTGCTCGCCGGTCAGGGCGTCGAGCACGGCGAGGCCGGCGGCGCAGGACAGCGGGTTACCGCCGAACGTGCTGCCGTGGCTCGCTGGCGGCAGCGTCCCCACGCGCGGGCCGAGGAGGCACGCGGCCATGGGTAGCCCGCCGGCCATCGACTTGGCCACCGCGAGCAGGTCGGGAACGACGCCAGAATGCTCGCATGCGAAGAGCCGCCCCGTGCGGCCAAAGCCCGTCTGCACCTCGTCGAGGATGAGCAGGCTGCCCCGCTGCCGGCACAGCTCGGCCGCACCCTGCAGGTAGCCGGCAGGCGCCGGATGCACGCCGCCCTCGCCCTGCACCGGCTCGAGGATGACGGCCGCGGTCTCGTCCGTGATCGCCCGGTCGAGCGCGGGGAGGTCGCCGTAGGGGACGTGGCTGAAGCCGGGGACCAGGGGCGCGAAAGGCCGCCGATACTCCTCTTTGAAGGTAGCGGAGAGTGCGCCGAGGGTGCGCCCATGGAACCCGCGCTGTGCGGCCACGATGCCCGGCCGGCCCGTCGCTGTGCGACTGAATTTGATGGCCGCCTCGACCGCCTCGGTGCCTGAGTTGCAGAGGAAGGCGCGGTCCATGCCCCTCGGCGCAACCTCCGCCAGTCGCGCGAGCAAAGCCGCGCGGACGTCGTTGTGGAAGATCTCGGGGCAGGTGATGAGGCGGCCCGCCTGGCCGGCGATGGCGGCCACCACCGCGGGGTGGCAGTGCCCCAGGTTGGCTGAGCCGTGTCCGGCCACGCAGTCGATGTATTCGCGGCCGTCTGCATCCCAGACGCGGGTGCCCGCGCCCCGTACGATGGCGAGGGGGCGTTTGGGGTAGACGCCGGAGGTGTGGGCGGATTCCGCCGCGATGACGTCGGCGGATTGAAGATTGAAGATTGAAGATTGAAGATTGGGGGTTGAAGGTTGTGCCAACTGCGTTGGCCCAAGGTCGGTTGGCATGGGTCAGGCCTCCACGGGGGCGGCGGCCGCCGGGGTGAAGAGCGCGGCGAGCTCGTACGCCGGCTCTCCGATGACCGTGCCACGGCCGGAGAGGGCCGCGCGCACGGGCGCGGGCCGGCGCGAATCGGCCAGGATCACGGCGCGCACGTTGCGGTCGAGCGCCTCACGCGCGGCCAGGAGTTTCTTCTTCATCCGACCCTGCGCCAGCGATTCGACCATGCCGAGATGGCCCGCGGGGACGTGCGCGATCAGGCTGTCCTCGTCCGGGAAGTCCGCGAGCAGGCCCGGCACGTTGCTGAGGATGATCAGCGCGTCGGCCTGCAGCGCACCGGCGATCATGGCCGCGGCCCGGTCGCCGTCCACGTTGAGCCGCTCGCCGCCCGGCTCGGAGCCGCAAGCACGTCCGAGGGCCAGCGGCGCGACGACAGGGGTGTAGCCTGCGCGGAGCAGCAGGTCAAGCAGGCCGCCGTCAGCCGCCTCGATCTGTCCGGTGAAGTCGTCGCGGATGACGCGCTGCCGGCCTCCCTCCACCGAGCGCACCGCGTCCTTGCGCCGCGCGATCAGCAGCCGGCCGTCGACGCCGGAGAGCCCCAGCGCGTTGCAGCCCAGCTGCTGGAGCCCGGCCACCAGCGCCTTGTTGACGCCGCCGGCCGCGGTCATCACGTAGATTTCCAGCATCTCGGGGTCAGTGTAGCGGCTGACGTGGCCCGATGGCGAGGTGATCTGCCGCACGGGCACACCCATGCGAGCGGCCAGCCCGTCCGCGGCTGCGGACGTCCCGTGCACCAGCACGAGCGGCCATCCTTCGGCTGTGAGCGCCGCGATGTCGGCCAGCACGGGCGCGGTCTGCACGCCTGATGCGCCGCCGAGTTTGATGACGATCGGATTCATAGGTCGCCTCCGGCGAATGGAAGATGGAAGACGGAAGATGGAAAGTGGGCGGTCATGGGTGCAGTCCCGTGAACTCGAGGCCGAGGGTCTCGTCCCAGCCGAGCATGAGGTTCATGCACTGAACGGCCGAGCCGGCTGCGCCCTTGCCCAGGTTGTCGATCGCAGCGAGCGCCACCAGGCGGCCACTGGCCCCATGGAGATCCCAGCCAACA
>CAZMIS010000239.1:0-7095 GCA_964566325.1 uncultured Anaerolineales bacterium | reverse complement strand
ACATCAACGGTGTCGAGGCCATCAGCGTCGTCTACCGCGGCTTCGATGCCAAGATCGCATTCGGCATGGACTCCACGATGGAGGACAGCCCCTGCGAGTTCTGCGGCAGTTGCGTCGAGGTCTGCCCCGTGGCCGCCCTCTGGCCCAAGATGAGCATCGGGCAGGGCCGGCCGTACCAGACCCGGCAGGTCGAGACGGTCTGCTCCTACTGCGGCGTGGGCTGCAAGCTCACCCTGCACCTGCGCGGCAACAAGATCGTCCGCGTGTCGGGCGCGGATGGGGCGGCGAATCACGGCTTCACGTGCGTGAAAGGCCGTTTCGGCTACGACTACGTCAACCACGAGGACCGGCTGATGAAGCCCCTCGTACGACGCTACCTGCTGGAAGGCAAGTCCAAGCCAAAGCATGACTCACATGCGGCATCCGGCGGGAACGGCCATGGCCCGAATCCCGATATGGAGTGGGTTGAGACCCCCTGGGACCAGGCGTTGGGCCTCGTCGCACAGAAGTGGGTGGCTACGAAGCAGATCTACGGCGGCGATGCATTCGCCACGCTGTGCTCCGCACGCTGCACCAACGAAGAGAACTTCCTGGCGGCCAAGCTGACCCGCCAACTGATGGAGACGCACAGTGTCGACCATTGTGCGCGGTTGTGACACAGCCCCACCGTCTCCGGTCTGGGGACATCGTTCGGCTCCGGCGCCATGACCAACACGTTCGACGACATTGCGCACTCGGCGCAGTGCCTGTTCATCATCGGCTCCAACACGACCGAGCAGCACCCGGTGTTCGGCATGCAGTTGCGCCAGGCGGTCAAGCAGCGCGGCATTCCGCTGATCGTTGCGGATCCGAGGCGCATCCCGATCACCCAGTATGCGACCATCCATCTGCGACACAAGCCAGGCACCGACACGGCGCTGTTGAACGGCCTGATGCACGTGCTGATCGCAGAGGACATCTACGACCACGACTTCGTGGCCACGCGCACCGAGGGGTTCGAGGATCTCAAGGCCAAGCTGGCTGAGTACTCGCCCGAAGTGGTGGCCGAGATCTGCGGCGTGAGGGCGGACGACATCCGCAGGGCCGCACGCCTGATGGCCGCCAACAAGCCCACCGCCCTGATGTATGCGATGGGCATCACCCAGCACACCAGCGGTCACGGCAACGTGATGAGCTGCGCCAACCTGCAGATGCTTCTGGGCAACATGGGCGTCGCGGGCGGCGGCGTCAATCCGCTGCGCGGCCAGTCGAATGTGCAGGGCGCGTGCGACATGGGCGGCCTGCCGAACGTCTATTCCGGCTACCAGAACGTGGCGTTGGAGGCCTCCCATAAGAAGTTTGAGGCAGCCTGGGGCGTGGTTCCAGCGCACGACAAGCCGGGGTTGACGGTCATCGAGATGATGAATGCCGCGATCGATGGCAAGGTCAAGTCGATATACATCTTCGGCGAGAACCCGATGCTGTCCGATCCGGACCTCAACCACGTCCGGCACGCGCTCGAGTCGCTCGACCTTCTCGTGGTGCAGGACATCTTCATGACCGAGACGGCGCAGCTGGCGGATATCGTTCTGCCGGGCGCGTCGTTCGCCGAGAAGGACGGCACCTTCACCAACAGCGAGCGCCGGGTGCAGCTGGTGCGCCGCGCACTCAACCCGCTCGGTGAGACGAAACCTGACTGGCAGATCCTGGCCGAGCTTGGCCAGAAGCTCATCGAGTACGGCGTGGCGGGCGAGCGCGAGGCGGCTGTGGCGTCGGCGCCGCACGGCTCATGGGAGTATCTGAACCCGGCCGAGATCATGGACGAGATCGCTGATCTCACGCCGAGCTACGGCGGCATCCGCCACGCCCGGCTGCAGAGCGGCAAGGGCCTGCAGTGGCCGTGCCCCGATGAGCGCCATCCCGGCACGCCGATCCTGCATATCGGCAAGTTCACGCGTGGCCTGGGCAAGCTGGCGCCGGTGGACTTCCTGCCTCCGGTCGAGCTGCCCGACGAGGCGTACCCGCTGCTCCTCACGACGGGGCGCGTGCTCTGGCACTATCATACCGGTTCGTTGACTCGCCGAGCGCAGGGCCTCGCAGCGATCTATCCGGAAGGGTTCATCGAGATGCATCCTGAAGATGCGGCTCGCCTGGAGATCGCAGATGGAGAGATGGTCGAGGTGACCAGCCGGCGCGGGCACGTCAACGTCAAGGCCGAAGTCACGCAGAAGGTTCAGCCCGGTGTGGTGTTCATGACCTTCCACTTTGCTGAGAGTGCGGCCAACCTGCTGACCAACTCCGCATACGATCCCATCGCCAAGATACCGGAGTTCAAGGCTTGCGCCGTCAAGGTCAGCAAGCTGCCCGTGGTCGAATGCGAGGCATGCTGATCGGTGATCTGAGGTGAGCGACGGGTTCGCGAGCAAAGCCTGCCGCTCACCTTCTCACATACCAACCCACACTCATTTCGCAATGGAGGAACTGTCTTATGCCTAATAGTGAGATCAACATTGACGCCTTGATGCCTGCCGACATGGCATCCAAGGCGGAGGCGATCGGCATCAAGAAGGCTGGCCTGGATTTCTGGAACATGTTTGCCCTGGCGATCCTGGCCGGCGCCTTCATCGGCTGCGGAGCCATCTACGCGACCACGGTATGGACGGGCGGCGGTGCGTTGCCCTACGGCGTGAACCGGCTGCTGGGCGGCCTGGTCTTCTGCCTGGGCCTCATCCTGGTCGTCGTCGCGGGTGCGGAGCTCTTCACCGGCAACAACCTGATCGTCATGGCCTGGGCCGCCGGCAAGGTCAGCACGGCCAAGCTTCTGCGCAACTGGGGCATCGTCTACCTGGGCAACTTCGTAGGCTCGATCCTCACCGCGGTTGTCATGCTGCTGTCGAAGCAATACATGTTCAGCAAGGGCGCCCTCGGCCTGCAAGCATTGAACATCGCCAATGCCAAGGCGACGCTCGATCCCATCCAGGCGTTCTTCCTGGGCATCATGTGTAACGCGCTGGTGTGCATGGCCGTCTGGCTCTGCTACAGCGGGCGCAACGTCACCGACAAGATCCTCGCGATCATCTTCCCGATCAGCGCATTTGTGGCCGCGGGCTTCGAGCACAGCGTGGCCAACATGTACTTCATCCCGATCGGCCTGTTCATCAAGCAGTTTGCCCCGGCCTCCTTCTGGGCCGCCGATGCGTTGGCCAACGCCACTCCGGCTGCCATCACGGCCGGATCGTTCGCCAACCTGACCTGGGGCAGTTTCTTCCTCAACAACCTGATCCCGGTCACGCTGGGCAACATCGTCGGCGGGGCCGGCTTCGTGGGCCTGGTCTACTGGTTTGCTTATCTGCGGAACAAGAAGGCCTGACGACCCGGCAGGCTCGGACAAGATGGGAGGGGCGAAGCGCACGAACCGCTTCGCCCCTCCTTGTTATCCGGCGAGTGTCTCACCGCCGCGCGGGAATGATAAACCACAGGATGAAGTATGGCACCAGGCCGGGCAGGCCGCCGGGGATCATGAGCATCAGGAAGACGATCCTGAAGATCCAGGGGCTGATGCCGAAGAAGGCGCCGAAGCCGCCGCAGACGCCTGCGACCATGCCGTTCTGCCGTCGTAGTTGATTGGTTGTCATGGATTCTGTTTGACTCCTCAGCACGTTCGTAGCCCCTTATCTTGGGCTCCTATCTCTCTGTACGAGACGGCTGTGCGGAAGTTTCGCGCAAGGCAGGCCTGGCAGCCGGTGCGCTGTCAGGCCTGCACGGAGTCTGGTTGCGGTTGCTCTTCGGGGGGCCGCGCGGCCTGCACCACTGGCAGCCAGAAGTGGAATGTTGTGCCCTTATCGATCTCGGATTCGACCGTGATCTGGCCGCCAGCGCGTTCGACGATCTCTTTGACGATGGATAGCCCCAGGCCGGTCCCCATCCGCGACTGCGCCTTGGCATTATCCGCGCGGAAGAACTCCGAGAAGAGGCGACTCATGGCCTCTTCCGGGATCCCGATGCCTGTATCTGCGACCGAGCCAACGAGCCGCCTGTCCTCCTGGACCAGCGTCACCGTCACATGGCCAGCGTCGCGGTTGTACTTGACCGCGTTGCTGATCAGGTTGTTCCAGAGACTTCTGATCTGGTCGGGATTCGCGCGGACCGCGTCCAGCTTCTCGCCGACGTGCGTTTCGATCGTGATCCCACGTTCCCGGGCCGAGGCAGCCAACAGCTCCAGTTGCGTGCGCAGCAGGGCCTCGATCTGCACGGGCTGCACGAGCCCGCGGGCGTCCGCAGAGCCGATGCGTCCGAGCTCCAGCAGGTCGGCAATGAGGGCCAGTTGCTCCATCGCCCGGCGCTCAGCCTTCTCCAGCGTCTCGCGCACCTTGGGTTGGGGGACGTACCCTTCGAGGATGAGCTTGAGGTAGCTCTGGATGGCCGCCACCGGCGCGCGCAGCTCATGCGTGGTGAGCAGGGTGAACTGCGCCCGAACGTCTTCCAGCTCGATGAGCTTGCGGTTGGCCAGGGCCAACTCGGCATTGACGCGCTCGAGGTCATCGCGTTTGGCGCGACACTCCGCATTCGCGGCACGCAAGAGCTCGTTCAGCTCTCCCATGTGCTCGGTGCGCGTCTCCAGGCGGCCCAGAGCCTCGCGGAGCTTTTCGTTCACCTGGGCCAATTCCTCGCGTCGTGCCTTGCACTCAGCATTGGCGAGGCGCAACTGCTCGTTCAGCTCGCTCATGTGGCTCGAACGGTTCTGCAGGCGATCGTAGGCCGTCTGAAGCTCGGCATAGGCTGCGTCCAGGTGCGCCCGTCGATGCTGAAGCTCGAGGTTGGCCGCGCTCAGTCGGGAGTTCAGGTCGCGCATTCCGGCCGCGCTGTCGTCTGCACGCCGCTGATCGGCCGCCAGATCGCGCGTGAACTGGCGCAGGAAGCCGACCAACAGATTGGCGCCCTCAGATGCCAGGATACAGGTGATGGCGACCGCCGCGATCTGCATGGCCCCGTAGACGCCCGTGTGCGTCAGGTCGCCTCCCATCTGAAGCAGATGGTGGTGGGGCAGCCAACCCTGCGACTCACCGACGATGACGATGGCATAGAGCAGGGCCGCGCTGCCGGCCGCTACGCGGCCAGCGGCGCGTCCGAGGAATGCTGCGGCGATAACGATCGGGAAGGCGTACAGCGGAAAGAACGGATTCTCCGCGCCACCGGAAAAGTGGATGATGGCGGTCAGCCCGACGATGTCGAGACCGACCAGGAACCGGGTCAGCCGCGTGCCGGCCGGCCGCGCCAGCTGGCTGCCACCGTCCGTGCGTAGGCTGGCCAGCACCACCACCGATGTGGCGCCTAGCAGGCCGATCGTCGCCAGCAGCGGTCCAACGGCGATGGCACTTACGGTGCGGATCAGCACTGCGACGATGGCCATCGCGACGAGGATGGCCAACCTGATTACGGCGAACCGGCGCAGCCGGCTGGCGCTGATGGGGAGCCGGTCGAATTCAGAGGGCCCCAGCGCCTTGGAACCCGTCACGGCACATCGAATTGATCGCAGATGGCCGAATACGCCTGCTTGAGATCGGCCATCTCGATGATGCAGTTCACCGTCGAGATCGAGGTGCTGATGGCCAGGATATTGATCTTGCGGCTTGCCAGCGCGCGGAACATTCGCCCTGCAATGCCCGGGCGCTCCCTGAAGTCGGGTCCGAAGATCGCGATGGAGGCTACGTCCGGACGTGCGATGACAGCCGCCGGCTGCAATTCAGGCTTCAGACCCTCCAGGGCGGCCAGGCTGCGCGTGAGGTCAGCCCGATCGACGCATAGGACCATCTGGTCGTGGTTCTCGTGGTCGATGACCTGGACGATAAACTGGACATTGAGTCCGCTCTGGCCCAGTGCATCGAGCACGGCCGCGGCAATGCCGGGACGATCCTTCACTGCCAGGACGCTGATGGTTGAGAGCTGGTCGTTCTGAATGACGCCGCCTACTTTGATCTTCTCAGACATAGTGTCTCCTCATACCCGGAGATGATGGACGCTAGGCCGCTCCCGACGACAGCAGGCGCGCGACCTGTCGCAATAGCTCGGCCGGTGCAATCGGCTTGGTCAGAAACGCATCGATGTGGATGCTTTCGTCCGTGGGAAAGAGCGCCAGGTAGTCCGTATTCGCGATGGACGTCACCATCACGATCGGGACGGACCGGAAGTCCGGGTCGTCGGCCATTCGCTGGCTCATGCTCAACCCGTCCAGGATGCTCGACATGATCACGTCGAGCACGACGAGGTCGGGCTTCTCCCGCGCGACCATGAGCATGCCCTGGTCGCTGTTTCCCGCACTGACGACCTGGTAGTCAGCATTCTCCAGCACCGTGCGCGTATACTCCACGAAGTCGGGATCGTCATCGACAATGAGTATCTTTGCTTTTGACATTGTGGTTGATCCTGTCAGGTCAGCGGGCAGTTACCCGGGATTCGAACTCATCTCGGAAGCGTTCCAGTCCGGACGTGACGGGTTCGCACATCCCGGTGCCCATGGGGCAGAATGTGTTCCCCGAAATGCCGCGCGTTAATTCTTCGAGCTTCGCCAGATCCCGGGCTGCTCCGCGGCCGGACGCAACCCGCTCCAATGTGTCCAGCAGACGCCGGCCGCCCAGGCGACATGGCGTGCATCTGCTGCACGACTCGTGGACGAAGAAGCTCGTCGTGCGCCGGATGACCTCCACCATGTCGGTGGTCTCGTCCATGACGATGACTGCGCCGGTGCCGAGCGCCGAGCCCGCGGCCTGCAGGGTCTCGAATGCCATCGGCACGTCCAGCTTGTCTGCCGTCAGGATGGGCGTTGACGCCCCGCCCGGCACGATGGCCTTCACCTGGCGCCCCATGCGGACGCCGCCGGCATGCTCGTAGACGATCTCGCGCAGCGATGTGCCGAGAGGCAACTCGTAGTTGCCCGGGCGGTTGACGTGACCGCTGACGCAGAAAATCTTGGGCCCCTTGCTCTGCTCGGTGCCGATGCCGGCGTACCAGGCCGCACCGCGCGAGATGATCACCGGGATATTGACGAGGGTCTCGACATTCTGAACGAGTGTGGGCTGGCCCCAGAGACCGACATTGGCCGGGTATGGGGGCTTTCGG
>CAZMIS010000238.1:1625-7105 GCA_964566325.1 uncultured Anaerolineales bacterium | reverse complement strand
TTCGGCTCGCCTTGCGGAGCGGCTCGTACGATGCAGCGGCGCAGGCAGCCGCAGACCAGGAGACCTCTGTAGACCGAGCACTGGCATGGATGAGAATCGCTGTTCGTCATCCGGACGCAGTCGCTACGGCGCTCAGTGAATACGAATCGCTTTCACCAAGTGAACAGGCGGAGTTGGAGGCATCCGACCCTGCCGCCGACTTCTATCTTGAGCGGATTCTCGGCTACTTCCGCAGGGATGTGCCGGAAATCCGTAGCTGGCACGCGTGGTTCGAGCGTTTCATTGCCGACCCTGACGATTCGTCGCTCGAAGCCGCGTTGGACGACCTGATGGAAGAAGCCGACAACCGCACTTGGAGCCCTGAGGTTGCACGAGTTTTGACCCGGGACGTTCAAATCTTGATTGGGGAGCATGAGGCGCTGCTTCGGCGCTCTCTGTCCGTGCGTGCGCTGGAGACCCTCGTCAACCAGTTATTGCTTGATAGCAGCTTTCCTCGATCTGATGGGAATTATCCAGCGCTCTACGAAGCTCTCTACACCTACACCCTTTATGCTGCCAGCCCAACTGCGGCAAACCTTGCCAAGACGCTCCGCTTGGTCGATGTCGTGCTGCAAGTTGAGCCCTCGCAGGTACGGGCGATCGCCCAGGATCTTCAGGAGTGGTTGTCCACGCCGAGGCTGACACTCGAGGGGCACGTCCTGGGCGCCTTAGAGATGTTGGTTGAGCAAGGCTTGCCGCGCTGGGACCTTACGAACTGGTTCCGGAATTGGCTTGCTTATCTGGTCGAGCTACCGCCTTCGGCCTCGTGGTTGCGTGCCAGTCAGCTCTGCTGGCTTGCCTTTGGGGAGTGGTTACAGGCAGGCGACGATATTCTCCTGCCGCTTCGACAGCAATCTGCGGCTGTCGAAGCGCAGCCCGAGGAGGATCCACTCTTGCGTTTTCCAGCCGGCTTCCAGATAGGTTTGTTCACGTTGCAGCGCGGCAGTGCGGAGCGGGCACGAGAGATAATGTTGGAGCGAAATCCAAGTCTTGACGTACGTCTCTGCTGTGAAACAGATCTGAGTCCTCAGGTTTCAGCGCTCGCCCAACATTCGGACCTAGTTGTCATTGTCGCAACATGCATTACCCATGCGATCACCTATGGGATCACTCCCATTCTTGGCGGGAGGGATCCCGTCTATCCTGCATCACGTGGCTCAAGCAGCATCATTCGCGCGGTTGAGGAATACGCATCCAGGCTGGCGTCTTAGGGTACGAGGGGACCGGGCGACATCGAAGGTTGGCGGCGGCGGTATACTTCTCTGGAGTTCTCATCGACGAAAAGCACCTTTATCCCGGGTCTTCTCACAAGACTATCATTTACTTGGTTGGGTTCAACTAGTACGCCAGCATCCAGGACAAGGACGGTGCCGTGGCGCAGATGATGCAGATCCCATGGTAGACCAATCATCCACCGGTCAGCGAGTTCAGCAGTGACAAAGCGGGCCGGCTTCGGGAGACTCGAGACCAGTCTTCATTCTGGCGTCGTGCCCAGCCGACGCCAGAGCCAGCGCGTGACCTATCCCTTCCGCCCACTCGTAAGCTCTGGCCATCGTAAGCCTTAGTGGTTCCCTTTTCGATCAGCAGACGGTTCCCTTTTGGCTTGACAAATACAATCAGCCGATTGGCCTATAAGTCATTTGGCTTAACGAGGAGGGTGCAGAATCTGAGGTCACATGACGCAAGAATCGCGCCGGCCGCAGCGAGCTGGAGCTCTTTCCAGCCCCTGCCGGGGGCTTGGGCGACCGCCCCTGGAGCGCCTCGCCGGCCGGCTTCACCCCCCGCCGCTAATCTTCCGTCTTCCATCTTCCATCTTCCATCGTCGTTTTGTCTCAACTGTCTCAACTGTCTCAACTGTCTCAACTGTCTCAACTGTCTCAGGGGGTGGGGGTGTCTTAAAACAGTGGACTCTTGAGACAGTTGAGACGGTCTGTCGCAGCGCCGCCAATCCTCAATTCTCTGTGTTCACTCCTCACCCGCCAGCCGCCAGCCCGTCCGCGGATGCTGCCGGCCGCGCGAGGTCACGACCTGCCCCCCCAGCGACTCGCGCGCCCGGTAGATCATCGCGCGGCTGAAGCCGGCCGCCTGCCCCGCGGCCACGATCTCCTTCGGCGCCACCGGCTCGCCCGCCTCCTCCAGGAACCCCACCAGCCACTCCGCCGCCTCGTCCCGCTCCGTCGGCGCCTCGTACGCCCGCGGCGCCTCCGGATCGTACACCACGCGCACGTTCTCCCCGCCCGCCAGCGGCTCCAGCACCACCCCCAACGCCTCCGGGTGCCGCGACAGGTTGCTCTTGATCACCGCCAGCTTACGCGGGCCGTTGGGGTCCGGCTTCGGCCCCACCTGCACGCCCGTCAGCCCCCACGCCACCCGGCTCATGGCCGTGATGTGCCCGCTCCCGCGCACCTGGTCCGGGTCCACCGCGTCGAGCAGCCCCCCTTGCCCGTTCGACTTGCGCAGGTGGTGGATCAGCAGCACCGCGCACGCCTCGTGCTGCGCCAGCCCCGCGAAGTACGCCAGCAGCGCGCGCACGTCCTCCACCGCATTCTCTCCCCTGCCCAGCACCGCGCCCAGCGAGTCGACGATCACGAGCGCCGGCCGCAGACGATACACCATCTGGCTGAGGAGCTCCTGGTACTTCGGCGTGCTCAGGTCCAGCAGCATGTCCTCCTCGCTCGCCAGCAGCAGGAACAGCTTCTCCCGGTCCAGGTCCCACGCCAGCGCGCGGTCGTTGTGCACCTGGGGGATGCCCTCCCCGTCCACGTAGATCACGTTCGCGCCCGGCCGGGTCTGCGGCGAGCCGTCCGGCCACGCCTCCCCCGCGATGATGCGCCGGCCCAGGTCCAGGGCCAGCAGCGACTTGCCCGTCCCCGGCTTCGCGGCCAGCAGCGTCAGCATGCCCAGCGGCAGCCACGGCTGCCACAGCCACGACACCGGCGTCAGATCGCCCGCGATCTCCGCCAGCGACGGGAACGGCCAGTCCACCGTGTTCGGGATGATGCGCTGGATGCGCTCGTACAGCGCGCGCCCACCCGGATAGCCCGCCAGCGCCATCTGCAGCTCGGCCCAGCAGCGTTGAGCGTAGCCGGCCGGGTCCCCCGTCCACGCCAAGTGGCGGATCGCCAGCCAGGCCGCGCGCGGCCCGCCCTCCGTGAAGTCGGTCGCCTCGGGCAGCGGCTCGAGCTCGAGCCCCGCGATGAAGTCGGCAATGTCCTGCAACTGCGTCTGCAACGTACGCATGGTTTCCCCCCATCCATCCACTCGCCGGCGAGATCGCCGGCCGGTCCGCTACAGCACGCCCTTCAGGAACGCCGCCGGGTTGCTCAGCGCATGCTCCACCAGCTGCGCGTACACCTGCGTCGGCGTGACGCTCGCGTGGCCCAGGCTGCCCGACACCGCCAGCAGGCTCGCGCCCGCAGCCAGGCTCTGGGTCGCATACGTGTGGCGCAGCGCATGACACGACACGCCCTCCCGCTTCGAGCCCACCCGCAGCAGGTAGCGATCCACCACCCCGCGCAGCCCGCGCGTGCTGATCCGCTCCGCCGGCCCGCTCAGCGCCACGAAGAGCGCAGCCGTCGGCGGGCGCAGCAGCCGGCGCACCGCCAGCCAGCGCGCGATGCACAGGCGCGTCTCGCGCGTCAGATACACCTTGCGCCGCTTGCCGCCCTTGCCCAGCACCTGCAGCTCCCCGGCCTCGCCCGCCTCCCCGGCCGCCAGGTGCACGTCGTCCACGTCCAGCCGCGACACCTCGCACACCCGCAGGCCGTGGATGCTCATCAGCGCCAGGATCGCCTTGTCGCGCACCGCCGCCTCCGGGGCCCGGGCCGCGTCCGTGGCCGCCAGCAGCGCCTTCAGCGTCACCAGAGAGAGGTACTTGACCCGTCTGGCCGGCGCCCCGCGGCTCGCCGGCGCCTTCAACGCCTGGGCGGGATTGACCTTCAGCAGACCGTGCGCGTGCGCCAGCTGATAGAAGCGCCGCACGCTGGCCACCTTGCGCCCCACCGTCGAGGCCTTGTACTGGCCGGCCAGGTGCGCGCGGTACTCCTCCAGCACCGCCGCCGTCACGCCCGCCGGCGTCAGTTCCCGCTCCGCCAGCCACAGCAGGTGTTGCTTCGTGTCGCTGCGATAGCTGGCCAGCGTCAGCGGCGAGGGCCGGCCGTGGCCCACGTCCTGCCGCATCCACCGCTCCAGCGCCGCCAGGATGTTCTCCGGATCCCACGTCCCCGCCGGCAGGCCCGCAGGCCCGCCCGCCCGGCCACCAGCTCCATTACTTGGCCCCATCAGAGCCCCCTCCCGACAGCCGGCGCCGCCAATCCGTCACCACGAAGTCGAGCGCCACCCCGATGGTGGGCAGCCCCGTCTCGCGGCAGATCTGGTTCAGGGTGTTCAGGGTGTCCGCCGACACGGTCACGCTCAGGCGCGGCCGGCGACGGACGATGGACTTGCGAGGCGTGCGTTGTGAACTGCTGTGTGACATGGCCACCTCCTGCGGAGCACATATGTTCCATTTGGAAGCATGGCGCTATTGTACACCACTGTCGCACATTGTCAAACCAGATGCCGCGAATTGGGGCTTTACTTTTCCGCGTGGCGTGGTATAATGGAACCCATGAGTTCCAGTTTCAGCGAGTGGCTTAACCGGGAGATCCGGCAACAGGGGTGGTCGCTGCGCACGACGGCCAGCAAGCTGGACATCGCGCACACGACCATCATTCGGATGGCCAACGGCAAGAACGTGCCCAGTCCGGAGTTAGCCAACCGGATGGCCGCGCTCTTTGGCGTGCCCGCGCGGGACGTCTTTGCCCTGGCCGGCATCATGCTGCCAGCAGAGCCGCCGCCCGATGAGACGAGTGAGTTGGTGGCGCGGCTGGACGCCCTGCCCGAGGACCTGCGCCAGGAGACGCTGGCCCTCTTCAACGCGCTGCTCAGCTATCGCCGGAGGACCGCGCCTTCCGTTGAGGACCGGGTGGCCGTGTTTCGTTCGGCGTTTGCCGCGCTGACCGAGGAGGAGCAGGAGGAGGCGCTGAAGGAGTTGAATCGCCGGGTGTTCGACGCGACAGCAGGCGCGCAATCAGATCCGCGATAACATTCGTCTGCTCGTCCGCGTCGAGCTGCTTGTAGAGCTCAACTGCTGCATCTAACTTGGATTTGTGCGCCATTGCCCCTCGCTGTGTAGAACAACAGTGCTATCCTACCAGAAAGACGGCGTAAAAGCAAGGGCACTTATCACACAGTATCCCAGAGATATCGCCGGATTTTGCGGCGACGGACCGCCCCCGGGCGACGGACGCAAGCACAGCAGATCATCGATCCCGACGACACACCGCCCCCGGGGCGGCAAGGCAGCGACACAGCGGATCATCGAAACTCGCGACCGACCGCCCCCGGGCGGCAAGGCAGCGACACAGCGGATCATCGAAACTCGCGACCGACCGCCCCCG
>CAZMIS010000238.1:0-1525 GCA_964566325.1 uncultured Anaerolineales bacterium | reverse complement strand
GGCGGCAGACTCAAGCACAGCGAGTCATCGACCCACGCGACGGACCGCCTCTGGGCGGCAAGGCCGGCCACTCGCCGGCCGATGCGCTTCTCATAAGCGGCGCACTCGGTAGCACTTTACCAGCCCAAATCGACCATTCTCGAAGAGTGAACTGTGCTCACGGGTCGCAATTTCCCCGTGCGAACACGGTTACCAGAAACGCCACACCGTGTAAACAGTTCCTCCCGTTTCCGTCACACGGTTCACATCCGTGAGGTCCTGGGTTCGAGTCCCTGCTCGCCCATCCGACCGCACGGGTAGTCATTTCGGCTACCCGTGCGGTCCCTGTTTAAGGCCCCTTTTGCCACCTGCGACCACACGTGGAGGCGCTATCGCTAGCCGTGCGGTCTGCACCTCCCATCGAATCATCGGCGACGCAGACCTCACGGATCAGCCTGGCGGAAGCCGTGAGGTGGCTAAAGCTAGAACGGTCCACGCGCTTGACCTCACGGCTCCTTATTCCTTGCCAATCTGGACATAAGCCTGGCAGTCATGACGGTCTCGGTCACCCTGTCCGTGCGCTATTTGGTCGCCTCCGGCATGCCTCTGGCGGTTATCGGCATTCATACTCCAATACCCAGGTAATCAACTCGCAGAGCGTGGGTTGCGTCACGTCAGTAAGTGCAATTTGACACTTGTCGCCGCCGGTGCTAAGGTGGCGTTGTACGTTCACGTTCGCAACGCAGCGATTCTTGTGAACCTGCTCTTCGGGTTCCTCCTTTTCGTCCGTCCCGTTTGGTTTTCACAGATATCCGGTTGCGCCCACATCCCACCCTGCCGCGCCGTTGCGGCAGCAGCACCAAGGAAGGTGTTCTGTGAAATCCCGCCCCTACGCTCAACTGCTGTATCTGCTGGTCATTTGCGCGCTCGTCTTCGGTCAGCCGGTGGCTGCCGGTAGCCCGCAAGTGGTTCGCCAGGCACCTGCCGGAACCGGCTCGCTTGCTCCTTCCACCTTCGATTCGCCCTTGCCGCCGCCCACTCCGGTTCCGACGGCTGTTGGTTCTCCGCTACCTAGTCCAACGCCCGTCCCAACTGACGACCCCAGGGGTACGGTTACCCCGCCTGCCACCCCGCCGATCGTGCCGACCTCAACCCCGGTTCCGCCCGCGCAAACGACGGCTGCCTTTGGACTGGCTATCACGGCGCAGCCCCAGGCAATCGCGCCTGGTTGGAAAACGACTGTCACGTGGAGGATTGCCACAACGGGAGAGCAGGCCGGCCAGAACCTGAGCCTCGTTGCGTCCATTCCCGCTAGCCTCGCCGTTGTTCCAACAAGTCTCGACGCGGGCATGCAGTACGACGCCCAGCAGCGCACGATTACCTGGTCGCTCGCTGACGCGCAGCCCGGCATCATCTATGAGGGTCGTGCCGGCTTGCGGCTTGCTGGGCTTCAGGCCGGGCAGCAGGCCAGCGTTCATTCAAATCTACTTGCAGTGTTGATTACGTCTGAATTTTGACCCGGGTTTACGCCTGAAAACTGACCCAC
>CAZMIS010000237.1:0-7132 GCA_964566325.1 uncultured Anaerolineales bacterium | reverse complement strand
CTTCGGCGGCAGCAGCCTGCTGAGCTTCTCATTGTCGGATGGCTTCCGCAGCAGCATGCGCACCATCGGCTACATCATCCGTGGCGAGGCCGATCAGCCGCCCATGCACCAGTGGGCAAACCGCACCCAGTACGTGTTCCCGTGGGTCAACATGGTGGTCTGGGGCATGGGGATCCCCCTCGGCCTGACAGCGTGGGCCGGCTGGACCGCTGCGATGCTGCAGATCGTTCGCGGCCTCACCGTGCGGCCAGCACCGGAGGCAGTGAAAGCGCATCTCCTGCCCGCTGCCTGGATCGGCGGCATGTTCCTGTACCACAGCATGCAGTTCTCCTACACGATGCGCTACTACCTGCCCATCTATCCCATGCTGGCGCTGCTCGCCGCCTGGCTCCTTTTCGAGCTCTCGCGCCCCGCCACCTGGTCGTCGCTCCGCCGCGCCCTCCGCCCGCAATCTTCCATCTTCCATCTTCCTTCTTCCATGCGCTCCGCGCAATCTTCAATCTTCAATCTTCAATCTTCAATCGTCAACCCCGCCTACGCGCTCATCGCCCTCGTCACGGTCGCCACCATGCTGTGGGGGTGGGGCTTCCTGGCCATCTATCGCCGGCCGCTCACGCGCGTGGAGGCTTCCCGCTGGATCTACGACAACGTGCCGGAGGGCAGCGTCGTCGCCAACGAGCACTGGGACGACCCCCTGCCTTTCTCCCTGGACGGCAGGATCAGCTTCAAGCCGGCAGGGACGTACTACGGCGTGCTCCAGCCCGACGGTCGCCGCGATGGCCAGATTGAGAACTACGGCGAGGACTCGCCTGAGAAGCGCGAGGCGCTCTACCGCTGGCTGAACGACGCGGACGTCCTGGTGCTCAGTTCAAACCGTCTCTGGGGCTCGATCCCGCGGCTGCCCATGCGCTTCCCGATGACGAAGGAGTACTACCAGCTGCTCTTCGATGGCAAGCTGGGCTTCGAGCTGGCCGCGCGCTTCACCTCGTTCCCGACCATCCTCGGCATGCAGATCGATGATACGGGCGCGGAAGAGGCGTTCAGCGTCTACGATCACCCCGAAGTGCGCATCTACCGCAAGACCGCTGCGTACAGCGAGGCCCTGGTCCGCAGCTACTTTGACCAGGTCGACCTGGAGTACACCATCCAGATGTGGCCGAAGCAGGTCACGCAGGCGCCGACCGCACTGCTGATGACGCCCGAGGAGGCCGAGATCCAGGCAGCGGGAGGCACGTGGTCGGCCATCTTCGATCCGGACAGCGCGGTCAACCGCTCGCCCGTGCTCTCGGTGCTCGTGTGGCTGCTCCTGGTGCTGCTCGCCGGCCTGGCCGCGTTTCCGTTGCTGTTCGTCGTCCTGCGCCCGCTGCCGGATCGGGGATACGGCGTCGCGAAGTCGGCCGGCCTGCTGCTGTGGGCCTGGCTAAGTTGGTTCGGTCCTGCACTCAAGCTGACTTCGTATAGTAAAGCGTGGATCGCCATCTGCCTCGGGCTGCTCACCGTGGCTGCCGCGGCCGTTGCGTGGCGGCAACGCCTGGCCCTGCGTGAATTCTTCCGTGAGCGGCGCGGCTTGCTGCTTGCGGAGGAGGGCGTCTTCCTGGCGTTCTTCGGGCTGTTCCTGCTCATTCGCATCGGCAACCCTGACCTGTGGCACCTGGCGCGGGGCGGGGAGAAGCCGATGGAGTTCGCGTACCTCAACGCGGTCATCCGGTCGACCACGTTCCCGCCGTACGATCCCTGGCACGCGGGCGGGTACATGAATTACTACTACTTCGGCTGGGTGCTCGTCGCCACCCTGACCAAATTGGCAGGCATCGTCCCGTGGGTGGCGTACAACCTTGCGGTTCCAACCTTCTTTGCGCTGACCGGCGTCGGCGCGTTCTCGGTTGCGTTCGGCCTGTCAGCCGGCGATCACGGGGCTCAGAGCCCTTCGCCGCGCCTTGATCGCTCGGAAGCTGGCCCCGGCGGGCTCGTGGTGGGCGAGGAAGCTCACGACGTCCCCGGCGCCGCTACGCCGGCAGTCATTCCGGCGGCTGGCGCAGCCGTCGGGGGTGCGCGGCCGTGGGTCGCAGGGCTGGCGGGCGCCATCTTCGTCGCCGTGATCGGCAACCTGGGGAACCTCAAGCTCCTCCTGGACGAGCTGGGCCAGCGCGGCACTGTCGTGATCGAGAGCTCGATCCCTGGTCTTGCGAAGCTGGTGTCGGCAGGGAGCGGTGCAATCAACGTGCTCACGAACAAGGCGACGCTCGAGTTCCCGAACGACTGGTGGTTCTGGAACGCCTCCCGCGTCATCCCGGACACGATCAACGAGTTTCCCTTCTTCACGTTCGTCTACGCGGACCTGCACGCCCACATGATGGCCCTGCCCCTGACGCTGCTCGCGCTGGCCGCAGTCGTCGCGCTGGCGATGCACGCGCCGCGCGCTGCCGGGGCGAGCGGGGAGCCCTCGGTGTGGAAGGTGCCCCTGGTGGAGCTCGCGCTCCTCCTGCTGCTGGGATTCGTGATCGGTGCGCTGCGCGCGACGAACACGTGGGACTTCCCGACCTATGCCCTCGCCGCAGCCGCTGCGCTCGCCGTCCTCGAGGCGAGCCGCCGTGGACATGGGCGGCCACATTGGGCCGCCCATGCCGCCCACCGGCCAGCCGGCGCGGAGGCCTGGCTCGCATTCGGCGTGCGCGCCGTGGCGTCGGTGCTCTGGCGCCTGGTGATCGTCATCGCGGTGGGATCGGTGGCCTTCTACCCGTTTACGAGCCACTACGCCACTGCATTCGCCGGCCTGGAGCTCTACAAGGACGGCAAGACGGCCATCGGCGACTATCTGACGCATTGGGGCTTCTTCATCGCCTTGGCAGTTGTCTGCCTCCTTGCTGAACTGGCCGCACAGCGGCGCGAAGGCCGCCTGCCGCCGTGGCTGTCGCGCGCCACACCGGCCCTCATCGGGTTCCTCGTCGTCCTGCTGGGGCTCGGCTGGCTGATGGGCGTCCGGGTGTGGCTGGTGGCGCTACCGCTGCTGGCGCTGGCATCCATCCTCGCCCTCGGCCGGGAGCTGCCCGCGGCGCGGCGCATGGCGCTCCTGCTCCTGGCGCTGGCCCTCGCGATCACCATGGGCGTGGAGGTGCTCCGCCAGAAGGACGACATCGGCCGCATGAACACGGTCTTCAAGTTCGGCCTTCAGGCGTGGACGCTGTTCGGCGTCAGCCTGGCCTACGGGCTGGCCGGCTTCGCGGAGCGCAGCGCGCGCGGCCGCATACCGTGGAGCAAGGTGGCCTGGGCCGGGCTCGCGCTGCTCTTTGCGGGCACGATGCTCTATCCGCCGTTCGCCGCACGTGCCAAGATGCGCGATCGCTTCTCCGTCGAAGCGTCTCCCCGCGGGCTGGATGGCATGGCGTACATGGATCGGGCGCAGTACTTCGATAACGGCAGGGAGCTGCGGTTTGCGGACGACAAGGCCGCCATGCTGTGGCTGATGCAGAACGTGCAGGGGACGCCGACGATCCTTGAGGCGCAGATTCCTGAGTATCGCTGGGGCAGTCGTTTCAGCGTTTATACCGGCCTGCCCGCAGTCCAGGGCTGGAACTGGCATCAGCGCCAGCAGCGCTCCGTCACGCCAAGCGAGGTGGTTGAACGCCGCGTGCGGCACGTGGCGGAGATGTACAACACGACGGACCTGACCCGCGCGCGCAGCCTGCTGGATCACTACGGCGTCTCCTACATCGTCGTGGGCGAGCTGGAGCGTGCCTATTACAGCGCGGAGGGAACGGAGAAGTTCGAGCGGCTGGCGGAAGCTGGCTATCTGAAGGCCGCGTACCAGGGCGGTGCGGTGACGGTCTACCAGGTCGTCGCCGCCGACCGGGCGCCGGCCGGGGCGGCGGCGACCTTCCTGCTGCCGCGCTTCGGCGCAGGCGAGGCGGATGGCCCCGTGTCGCCCCTGCCGTTCGATTCGCCCGCTGCGCCATGAGGCCCTGCTGGTGATTCGAATTCTCAACCGCCGGGCGGTCCGCATCGGGATTCTCGCGGCGCTGGTCGGGCTTGGCGCAGTGCTGCGCCTGACCGACATCAACTGGGACCGGTATCAGCACCTGCATCCCGACGAGCGCTTCATCGTTTGGGTCGCGAGCACGATGCGTTGGCCCCCCGGCGAGCCCGGCGCGGACGAGCCTGCCTCCTTTTTGGGAGAACTGCGCGTGGCGCTCGACCCCCCGCGCTCGCCGCTTAATCCGCTGCGCTGGCCCCCGGATGCGGGCGACAATGCGGGCAAGGTGCGCAACTACGCGTACGGCCACTTCCCGCTCTACCTCCTGCTGGGCGTGGCGAACGTGGCCGCCGCCGTGGGCAGAGGGGATTGGGGATTGGGGATTGGGGAGTGGGCACCCTTCCCCAGTCCCCAGTCCCCCTTCCCCAGTCCCCAGTCTCCGGTCCCCAGTATCCAGCACCTGGTATCCAGTCTCCGGCATCTGGCCGACTACAGCCACCTGACGCTGGTGGGCCGCGGCATCTCCGCGTTCGCTGATCTTGGCACGCTGTTGCTCGTCTACGCCATCACCGTTCGGATCGCGCGCCGCATGGGCGGGCAGGGGACGGGCGACCGGCAGGCAACGGCCCCCGGGGCCTATGCAACCGGGCTCCTGGCCGCGGCGGCCTACGCGTTTGCCGTGCTCCCGATCCAGCTCAGCCACTATGCCGCGGTCGACGCGCTACTCACCTTCTGTGTGACGGCCACCGTTGCGCTGGCGGCGCGCTACGCGGAGCAGGGCGATCGGCTCGCGTGGGCCGGCGCCGGCGTGGCCGCGGGCCTGGCGGTGGGATCGAAGTTCAGCGCCGTTCTGCTGGCAATCCCGCTGTTGGCCGCCGCACTCCTGGCGCCCCCAGGCCTCGCCCGGCCTGGCTCTGGCCCGTGGCAGGCGCAGCTGCTGGGTCGTTCCTGGGCGTTTGTGCGCCGCGTGGTCCCCATGGGCCTGATCGCGTTTTTCACGTTCGCCGTCACGAACCCGTTCGCTCTGCTCGAATTCGACCTGTACATCGGGCAGATCCTATCGCAGAATGCCATGGTCAGCGGCGTGATGGATGCGCCCTACACGCGGCAGTACATCGGCACGATTCCCTATGGGTACTTCGTCCGGCAGCTCAGCCAATGGGGCCTGACGTGGCCGCTGGGCCTCGTCGCCTGGGCGGGACTGGTGTGGGCCGCGCTGCGCTTCGGCCTCGGCCGCGCCAGCGCCGGTGCGACCGTGCTGCTGGCGTGGGCGCTCCCATACTTCCTGGCGACCGGCGGCTTCCACACGAAGTTTCTGCGCTACATGGCGCCCCTGCTGCCGTTCCTGCTGGCGTTCGGCGCGGTGTTTGCCCTTGCGGGCCGCTCGTGGCTGGTGCGGCGATGGGACCGTCTCGGGCGGTGGGTGTGGACTGCCGCCGCGGCCGGGACCTTGGTCCTCGCGGCCGGGTGGGCGGTTGCGTTTACGAGCGTTTATCGCCAGGAGCACCCCTGGATCGAGGCGTCCCGCTGGATCCACAGCAACGTCCCCGCCGGCGCGAAGGTCCTGAGCGAGGCGTGGGACGACTCGCTGCCCCTGGCGATGGACGAGATCGCGGATCGCCCGCCGGCAAGGCTTTACGAGCGGGCGGAGCTGCCGGTGTGGGATCCGGACGACCCGGCGAAGGTCGAACGGTTGGCCGAAGAGCTCGCCAGCGGCGACTTCCTGGCCGTTGCCAGCCCGCGTGCCTACGCCCCCATGGCGCGGCTGGCCGGCCGCTATCCCATGACGTCGGCGTACTATCGCCAGCTCTTTGCGGGCGAACTGGGGTACGAGGTGGTCGCCACGTTCTCGGCGTATCCGCGCATCGGACCGCTCGTCATTCGCGATGACCATGCCGACGAGAGCTTCAGCGTTTACGACCACCCGCGGACGCTGATCTTTCGCAACACGGGGCGACTCACGTCCGCAGATCTGGCATCCCGGCTGGGGCAGTACCTGCCTGCACGGGGCGCTGCCGGCGCTGAGGATGAGCCGCTGCGCCCGGCCGGCAGCCATCGGCCTGCGGGCCTCGCCTCCCTGGCGCCGGCGGCGCAGGGACCTGGGCCGTCGCTCTTGCTCCCCGTTCCGGTCGAATCGCTCCCTGACGTGACGGACTTCCGCTGGAACCGGCTCGCCTCCACTTCGCCGATTGTGGCGGTCCTGCTGTGGTGGCTCGTGATCGCGGTGTTCGGCTGGATCGCGTGGCCGCTGCTGTTCCCGTTGATGGCGGGTCTCGCAGACCGCGGGCATGGGCTGAGCCGGGCGGTGGGGTGGTTGCTCGTCGGGTGGGTCCACTGGATGGGCGTGAGCCTGGGCCTGTGGCTCAACGCGCTCGGCCCGCTACTGATGCTGCTGCTGGCCCTGGTCGTGCTGGCGCGGCTGCGCTGGGCTGCCCAGCGGCCAGTCATGGCGCACTTCTGGGGATCGCACGGCCGTCTCATCCTGGGGCAGGAGGCGCTTTTCGCGGGTGCGTACCTCGTGTTCGTCGTCGTGCGGCTGCTCAACCCCGACCTGTGGCACCCGTGGAATGGCGGCGAGAAGTTCATGGAATCGGCCTTCCTGAACGCCACCCTGCGCAGCCCGGTCTTCCCGCCGTACGACCCCTACTTCGCAGGCGGGACGATCAACTACTACTACTTCGGCCTCTACCTGGTCGGCCTGCCGATCAGGCTGAGCGGCATTGCCACCGCGGTCTCCTTCAACCTGGCCACACCCGCGCTCTTTGCGATGTCGGCCGTCGCTGCCTTCAGCATCGCCTATAGCCTCGCCTGCTCCGGCAGGGGCGCACGCCGCCGCGTCCGCCCGGCGCTGGTGGGAGCGCTGGCCGTCCTGCTGACGCTCTGCATCGGCAACCTCACGGGTCTCGAATGGGCCCTGGCCGCGACGGCCGGCGCCCTGCGCGGCATCGGCGCGCCTTCGTTCGACTACTGGGCCGCGAGCCGCGTGATCCCGTACACGATCAACGAGTTCCCGCTCTGGACCTTCACCTTTGCGGACCTGCACCCGCATCTCATCTCCATGCCGTTCGGGCTGGCCGTCCTGGGCCTCTCCTACGCCGGGTACCGGCACACGCCCCCTGGCGCACTGCTGCGCGTGGCGCGGCTGGCCGCCCTGGCCCTGGC
>CAZMIS010000236.1:0-7150 GCA_964566325.1 uncultured Anaerolineales bacterium | reverse complement strand
GCTGAAGCGCGGCCTGGACAAGGGCGTCGCTGCCCTGTCCGATCATATCCGCTCGCAGGCGATCACCATCACGACCAAGGAAGAAATCGCCGCTGTGGCCGCTATTTCGGCTCAGGACCAGGAGATCGGCGACCTGATCGCCGAGGTCATGGAGCGCGTGGGCAAGGACGGCGTCATCACGGTCGAGGAGGCCAAGGGCCTGCAGTTCGAGACCGAGTACGTCGAGGGCATGCAGTTCGATCGCGGCTACATCAGCCCGTACTTCATCACCAATCCCGAGACGATGGAAGCCCAGCTGGCGAATCCGTACATCCTGATCACGGACAAGAAGATCTCGGCTGCTTCGGACATCGTCCCGATCCTCGAGAAGCTGGTCCAGCTTGGCCGCCGCGAAGTTGTCATCATCGCGGAGGACGTGGACAGCGAAGCGCTGGCCACCCTGGTGCTGAACAAGCTGCGCGGCATGTTCAACTGCATCGCCATCAAGGCCCCGGGCTTCGGCGATCGCCGCAAGGCCATGCTGCAGGACATCGCCATCCTCACCGGCGGCACCGTGATCACCGAGGAGCTCGGCAAGAAGCTCGAGAGCGCGCTGATCAGCGACCTCGGCCAGGCCGACAAGGTCATCTGTGACAAGGACAACACCACCATCGTGAGTGGCAAGGGCGACGCGGTTGCGATCAAGGGCCGCATCGAGCAGATCCGTGTCGAGATCGACAACTCCACGAGCGACTACGACAAGGAGAAGCTCCAGGAGCGGTTGGCACGGTTGGCGGGCGGCGTGGCGATCATTCGTGTCGGCGCCGGCACCGAGGTCGAGCTCAAGGAAAAGAAGCACCGGGTCGAGGACGCGCTGAGCGCGACCCGCGCGGCGGTTGAGGAAGGCATCGTGCCGGGTGGCGGCGTTGCGCTGCTGAACTCCGTCGAGGCGTTGGCCACGGTGGAACAGGAGTTGGAAGGCGACATGCTGACCGGTGTCCGCATCCTGCGCAAGGCGCTGCCCATGCCCATGGCCACGCTGGCCGAGAATGCGGGCTACGACGGTGCAGTCGTCGTCGAGAACGTGCGCCGTGTCCAGAAGGAACAGGACAATCGCCGCTTCGGCTTCGACGTCATCACCGAGGACTACGGCGACATGGTTGCCAAGAACATCATCGACCCGGCCAAGGTGACCCGCGGCGGGCTCGAGAATGCCGCCTCCATCGCGGCGATGATCCTGACGACCGAGGCCCTCATCTCCGACCTTCCGGAGAAAGAGAAGCCTGCGGCGCCGGCCCCCGGCCCCGACATGTACTAAGCCGATAGGCTCGTGTGAACGAGAAACCCGCTCCCTGCGAAGGGGGCGGGTTTTTTCGTGGAGGGGCGGGGCACGATTGAAGACTGAAGATGGAAGATTGAAGATTGCGGGCGGCGCACGAGGTTGAAGGTTGGGCCGGCGAGCCGGCCCACGATTGAAGGTTGTACCGGCAGGCCGGCAACCGTTCCAGGTAACGGCGGCCGGCGCGCTGCGTGCGCCAGTTGGCCCTGGACGCGGCACGATCGCGGTTAAGCCAGATGGCTTATAAGCCAATCGGCTTATCGATGATTTGACAGAGCAGGGTGCGCGTCAAGCCGACCGGCGCGCTACCGCAGGCTCAGGGTGTAGAGCGGCAACAACCCTACGAACGTGTTCACAACTCGACCGGCGATGTCTGCACCGAGTTCGATGGCTTCTCCCTTGCTCATCTCCGCCTGGAAGTACAGGTCGCACCAGAGCGTAGGGTCGAGTTGGGAGAGCAGTTCGGCGAAGTCGGGCCACGATGTGGCCGCGGCCTCGCCTTCGGCCGGATGCCAGGTCAGTCCCCCTGGTCCGGCGACGAGCTTGCCGAGAGGGTGGCCCTCGTCCTCACCTTCCGACAGGTAGGATTGCGCCGTTACCCCGTGTTCGCGCATGACCGTTGAGATCTGCCTCAGCTCGCTGGCCTCGCGACGCAAACCGGAGATGAAGCGCAGCCAATCCCAGTCCTCGTCCATCGGACCAGAGTTGCGCTCGATATAGAACCCGTAGCGGGCGCCATCTGAGTTAAGCGCAAAGAAGAACTTGGCCCTCCGAATCCCTTCCTTGCGATTTGCCATATGGGCCCCTGCATGGGCGATGTACACGTGAGCCCGCCTGTAGACGGCCCAGGACTGGTACGGCGCGCCGAGGACATCGGACAAACGCTGCGCCAGCAGGCCGGCCAGGTTGTCGCGGGCGCGCCAGCTGGTGCCTGTCACGCCGCCCTGAAAGTCGTGTTCGACCAACCCCTCGAACAGGGCCCCTTGTCTTCCCTTGTTTCGAGGACGCAGCGACGCACGGCTGGTGAGGTCATCGCCAGAGCGGGACGCAGGTCGCGGCGTCGCTTCATTGACTCGGGGCTTGACTTCGTCGCGCTCGAACTGCAGGTTCTCCCATATCCGGGCCAATGTTGCGATCTTGCCCGTGGTCACTTTGCCGTCGGTGTAGCGCACGGTCATCAGGGGCTCGTCGATGCTCAGGACTTCGTACGCGCCCAGCCGGTTAGCGTACACTTCTCCTACGCGGAATGGATGACTCATCCTCATCTCCCCAGCATAAAGTGCGTGTGAACCTCGTAGTTGGCGGATCCGGCCCGGGCACTCTACCGGGCGCCCGCAATTCGCTTACGCAGGGACTCGCGAGATTCCGGTTCGTCGAGGCTCCACTCGGGCGTGACGTAACGCGGTGTCTCTGTGATGACTCGCTCCGCCTCGACGGCCGCGCTGACCGTTCTACCGGTTCAGACTCCCCGCTCGAGAATCCCCACCACGCGTCGGAACAGATCGCGCGGGTTGCCGGTGCTGCCGTTGGCACCCTTCTTCTGTGCCTCTGCATCGTGCGCCGGGTCGTTCGAGCCAGCATAGATGAGATAGGGCGTCTTCAGCTTCAACTCGTCACGGACCCTGGAGAGCAAGGTGTAGCCGGCATGCGAGTCAGGCGGCCGGCCCATATCGGAGATCACCAGGTCATAGCGCCCGGCGCGCAGCTTTTCGACCGCGTCATCGGTCGACGTGCTGATGACGAAGCGGATGCCCAGGGCTTCCAGGGCCATGCGCTCATACACGTTGTTGTTGGGTCGATCATCCACCCACAGGACTGTGCTGTTTGCGAGCTGCCTGGTGGTCGTGGCCCCAACCGTTTCTGTCACGACACTGGCGATCCCTTTGGCCTGTTCGGCTGGGGACCCTCCCGCGCCATCGCCGCCCCTCTGGGCGGCCGCGGCGCCCAGGTACGCGGCTGCCTCCGCCTGCTGCTTCGTGAGCTGGGCCTCCACGCCGCTCGCGCCGACCTTGAACCTGAACTCGCCCAGGTTCTGCAGGAATGCCCGGAGAGGCCGGCCGAAGTAGAGCAGAACGAAGACGATCACAAGCGGCCAGCTGATCGCCCCGATCAGTGAGGCCCAGCCCTTCAGCAGTTCGACCCCAGCGTTTGGCGTTTCCATAGATTGGGCCCTCCCTGGGGAGATGACCTGAGTTGCGCTCTTCGCACAGTCTCCGGCACCCCTGTTACGATATCTGTTAACGGTTGCCCACGCGGTCAAAACTCTCCTATGTCTACGATCAAAGCGTCTCTGGATCGAGCGAGACACCAAGCAGCTCCAACATGTTCCCCATGTTCTGTAGAGCTTGTCTTTCGCGCTGTCGCGCTTCCTTCGCAGGCATGTTGTACCGGGAGAGAACTTCAGGATTACAGGTGAAAGCGCCACCCAATTGACGGTCATTCCTGCCGAGCTGCAGACCAATCAAGGCATTGCCCACCCGGTTCGCAACGAGCAGTTGTCCGGAGTTGACGATGAAGACATGCGATTTGCGAACGAGAATCTCGATGCCATTGCAGAGCAGCCGAGCACGGTGGATGATCACTTTGTCCGGCGGCACAAACTCGATCTCAAACAGGATGGTCCGAGCAGCTTCGCGGATCGCTAACATACGCCTCTCAAACTGAATGTCCCAAGTGCTCGTACGGTATGCAAGGGCGTTCTCCCTGATGATCAGTGTCGGCAGGTTGTTTGTATCAAAGACATTCGCATTGAGAAACAAACCGCCTGAACGATCAATCCGGAACCACAGCAGATCCGTGTCATCGACGGATATCGGTATCGCTACGGTAGAATTCGCGCCATCATGAATCTGGCTGAAGAACGCGTTGCCTCCGATCACGCACTCGATCGCGTGACCTGTGAAGTGAAGACCGTAAGGCGAGGAGACGCCGCGCTGCCGGTTACACGGTTCCCTATCTGCCTGCGCCACCTGCTCTGGCGACAACAGACCACTTGTCGACTCGCTGTGGTGATTAGCGCACAAGAGTGTAATGTTCTCGGCAGCGTGCTCCTTCTGCGTTGCGTATGGGACCATGTGGTGGTATTCGTAGATTGGCGCGCCGCACAAGACGCAGCCAAATCCGCAGCGCTGGCGCACTTGACGCTGAACGGCATCAGGAATTGGTGGTCGAGGTTCGTGCATCGCCAGTTTCTGCCCTTCCGGAGCCCGCTATCAGGCCAGCGTGGGCCCACCCGGCAAATGGCCCAACACCTGATTCATCTTCGCAACCATCTCTTCATCCGGCGGCTTGGCGCTGCCGACCTCGACCCGCACGCGGAACTTGAGCCCGCAGCCGGCCGCGGCAGCCATGAGGTCAGGGAGGGCTTCTCCCAGGTCCTGCATCTCCGTCGGTGTCAACTCTGCCTCGGCGACAAACACACCCGGCTTGAGTGGCGGAGGCGGCGGAGGGGGCGGTGGCGGTACATCGCCGGGCACGCGCAATCTGACGCTGCCAGCGCCGGCGTAGTCGCAGGGCCAGGGACCGGAATCGAGCGTGCGCTCCAGTAGGTGGGCATGGAATGCACCATCCAGAGCGCGTTGGACGATGGCCCAGGGCAACGTCTTGCCTGCACGCTGGGAGAGGGCAGCCGCCACACCCAGGGCCGTCGTGATCTCGCCGCTCCACGCCTCGGGCAGCTGCTCGCGTAGCACATCAACCGACGTGACTTGCATCGGCGGGGCCTGGAGCACCGCACCTGCGGTCAACAGGCCAGGTGGGATTTCCTCGGCCCAGATGCTGGCGGGGCCAGCGGTCAGCCACAATTTGCCGCTCTTGACCGCCGCCCCGACCGCGGCGTCAATCACCGCCTGTTGGGCTTCCGGGATGCTGACAGGCTCTTCATAGCCTTCCCGCTGCACCTTGACGACGTGACCGCCGGCGAAATAGGCATAGAGGTCGCCGACCGTCAGCGCCGCGCCCTGCCACAATTCCGGCAGCACGCCCGGTGCGAGAAGCGCCGGTGACAGCTCGGCCAGGCTGGCCTCCTCCGGCAGCACGGCCTCCAACCCCGGTTCCTTCAGCGCAACCTCGTCGGGATGCTGGCGCCAGAAGGTGCGCAGCGATTTGTCCGGCCGGGCAAGTCGAAGCACCAGGAAACCTTCGACGCAGCCGTTGACCAGCGTGTCGAGGATCGCCTGGCGTTTGAGCATCTTCGGCAGATGGGGCCGTTCCGCGAACGCGTTGACCAGG
Source organism: uncultured Anaerolineales bacterium (assembly GCA_964566325.1). GTDB lineage: Bacteria > Chloroflexota > Anaerolineae > CG2-30-64-16 > CG2-30-64-16 > JALOOB01. The sequence goes on along the minus strand of CAZMIS010000236.1, from coordinate 1,602 downwards.
TGATCCACGCGGCGGGCGGGTTCCCCCTCGCGCCACAGGTCGTAGGGGCCGCCCGGCAGGAGCGCCTCGGCCGTGACCGCGGTGTCCTGGATGCGCGACCGGCTGTCGGCCTTGATCAACGCGAAAAGCGGCTTCTTCTCATCCACGACGATCTTGAAGGCCTCGACATCGCCCTTGTCACCGACCGTCACCACGATCGAGTAGGCCTGCCGCAGCACGCCGGGGATGGCTTTCCTGGCCGTGTCGACGTAGGTCAGCAGGGTGCCCCAGCGGACGGGGTCCGAGGAGGAGAGGTCCTGCTTGCTGAGCTCCGTCTGCACCTCCACCCAGGCGAGGTAATCGAGCACGGCCTCGCGCGTCGCGTCCAGGCCGTCGACCGAGGGGACAGCGAGCACGACTGCGTTCCGCCGCACGCGCGGCCGATCCGGGCCGGTCGTCTCGGTCAGGAAGCGGCGGGCCTCCTTGCCCGGGCCGTTCGCCGCTGACGCCCCCATGGGTCCCAGGACCACGTAGTGAAACTCGCCGTCATCGTCCACGTCGCTCGGCTTGTCGGGCAGGTTGTGCACCCTGGCGCCAGCCTCCCGCGCGCCGGCCGTGAGGTTCTTGAGCTTCTCGATCTCCTCCCGCAGCTTCACGTTGACCAGGTCCGTCGAAACGCGATACTGGCAGGCGTCGTCGTGCATCTGCTTGAGGTTGGGTCTGGTGCCGAGCCGCCACGAACGCGGCAGGCCTTTGCGGCCGTCCGCGTCGGAGTCAGCCGCCTGCAGACCTTCCTCGTCCAGGAACCAGGAAACCTCGGCCCAGCGGCGCACTGCCTTCTCCAGTTCGATGCGATCCGGCCGGGTTGCGCCGAGCAGCAGGAAGAGCTCGCGCGTGAGCGCTTTCTGGCCGATGGGCTGGGAGTGCAAGAAGGTGGCAAAGACCGCCTGCTCGACCTCCCGATGGTGTAGCGCGGGATACTCCTCCGCGACCGCGCGCGCTTTTGCCAACTCACCCTCCAGGATCGGCGACCACTCCTGTTTCTTGCCCTCGTATTCCTCGGTGGCGGCCACCGTGGTCAGTTCGCGGGCGGCTTCGCCCAGTGCGTCCTGCCCGGGCCGGCCCAGAAAAACGTTGGCCCCGACCAGCGGGCAATCGTCCCAGTCCACGGCATCGCGCAGCGCCAGCGCAAAGGTGCGCAGGACCCCGCGGGTGCGCTGGAAGCCCTCCAGGTTGGTCCACTTGGTGTAGAAGATGTCGGTGAGGTCGGGATGGAAGGGGTAGCTGTGCAGGAACCGCTCTTCGGCTGCCTTGCCGGCGTGCTGGGTCTGTTCATCCAACTCGGCGATGCCGTGGAGCGCGGCCACGACGTGCGGCCGGAATGCCGAGCGGTCGCGGATCGAGGCGGGCGTGAAGAAGCGCCGGCGCAGCACCTCGGCCACATCCTCCTTGACCACCGGCTGCACACCCTCCTCGCGCTCGCGACGGAAGACGCCGTATAGCTCCCCGGTCAGTTCCTTGCCGAGGGTGTCGCTCTTGCGCGGGTCGGTGGCCAGCAGCGACGCGACGAGGGCCGCACGGTCCACCTTGGTCACGGCTTGGGTCTGGTATTGGAAGAAGTTG
>CAZMIS010000235.1:0-7200 GCA_964566325.1 uncultured Anaerolineales bacterium | reverse complement strand
ACCGCCGCCGCCGGAAAAACCGCCGCCGCCCGAGAAACCGTCACCCGAGAAACCGCCACCACCACCGCCGCCCGACCAGCCCCTGCCGCTCTGCGACGGCGCACTGGTCAAGGTCCGGGACGCCTGGGAGAGCATCGTGCCCAACCCCGCGCTCATGCCGGCCAGCGATTGGCCCATGCCGCGCGACATGTCGTTCAGCGAGGGCCGCGCGCCGCCCTCGCTAGGAAGGCCACCCCCGCCGGGCATCCCGGTTGGGATGCCGCCGCCGGCCGAGCCACCGCCCGTGTAGGACCCGCCGCCGTAGTACGGCCTCGGGTAGCCCCACGGGATCCACCAGGTCGGCGCAGGCGCATCGACCTTCCGGAACTTCTCGATCCAGCTGTTCTCGAGCCCGAATGCCACCGCGTAGGGCAGGTACTCGCCGAAGATCGCGCTGGCCTCCTCCACGTTGGTGTACTTCTCGATGTTCTGCAGGTAGCGCTTGAACGCGTTCCAGCGCGCGAAGGCCTCCGCACCGGTGGCCGTGCGCTTGGGCATGTAACGGGCCAACAGGACCGCGCCGATGCCGATGATGCCAAAGCCCAGCGGCAGGCAGAATGCGAACTGCGAGAGCTCGCTGAGCATCGCGCTCAGGAAGAGACCGCCGCCGAGCGCCGCGGCCAGAACCACCATGCCGAGGCAGCCGTACTGCGTGCGCACCGTATCAGGGTTGCCCGTAAAGAACTTCTCGTGTACCACTTCGCTGTACAGCGCAGTGCGCAGCGCAGGCAGGGCGGTGTAGAACTTCTCCTTCAGGTCAGAGAGCTGCACCTCGGTCTTGCGACCGAAGAACTCCTTGATGAACAGCGTCTCGTAGGGCCGCAGTTCGATGTCGTACGGCTTCAGGCGATAGGTGAAATCGGTCTTGGTGCCGATGCCCAGGAAGCCGGGCTCCTGCGTTTCCTCGATCTCTATCACGCCGCGCCGTGCCAGATCCAGCAGCGTGGCGATGACGTCCTGCAGATCCGCCCGCTCGTCGATCAGCGTCCCGACCATTCCCGCGGGCAGGTCAGACGGCGGCTCCGGCAGGTAATCGGCGATCAGGCCGACCGGTACGTCGCGACCCTTGCGATACCACCACAGGTATAGCAGGACGGGGCCGCCGATGGCGAGAAGGCCCGCCAGGGCCAGGAACCCAAGATCGAAGACCGGTCCCCACTGGCTGCGGAACGCGTCACGCTTGGCCTGCTCTGCGGCTGCCTGGTCCAGCTCCGCCTGCCACGGCTGCGGTGCGCCCGCCACGATGCCGTGCGGCCATTCGGCAACCACCTCAACCTCCTGCCCGGCTGCGATGCGTCCATCCACCACGATGGATGCCACGCTCTGCCCGGACTCGAAGGTCGCCTGGCCTTCCGCGCCGTAGATTCCGTAGTTCGTGAAGGTTGCGCCTTCGGGCGCGTGCAGCGTGATGGTCGATGACTGCGTCGGGAACGGGTTGCCTGAAGGGATGGCTTTCCAGAAGAGCTGATCGACGCCGTCATCGGGGTAGTAGCGCAAGCCGCCCACGATGGTGTAGCCGATGACGATGGTGCGTCGCGTCGAAGTTGACGGGGGGAAGTTATATCGAACGTTGACGTATGAGCCGTCCTGGTAGTAACGGTAGGTGTAGGGCGCGTCCGACTCCGAGTACTGGTACTCCGGGCCGCCCTCCTCCGACACCGTGATGTCCCGAAGATCGCTGAAGCGGTTGATCAGGATCTCGCGCTGCCCGAAGCGGAACGTGCCGCTGGTGAACACCAACTCCTGCGTCTCGGTGACGCGAAAATCACCGCTCGGCGCAACGACAATATCGACATCATAGCGCTGCCAATAGAGCGTCTTGTCCTGGGCCAGCGCAGCAGGCGCCACGGCCAACAAGAGAGTGATGAGCAGCCAGGTCAGGGCCAGACGCGGGCCAGCCAAATGGGTGCGTCCCTTCATTGATTCACCTCCCACCTGAAGCATTGTACCATACAGACGCACACCTGCGCGGTGGTTAAGCCGACAGATGGCTGACATTGTGCAATACGAGTTGGACGGCGGGAGGGTTTCTCGGAGGATGGTGCGAAGAGAGCAGGGGCGCCCTTGCGGACGCCCCCGTTCGGGGGGACTACGCTTCGCTGCGCACGAACAGCGTGCTGCGACCGCGCTTGCCTACGACGGTCAGTGCGCCCATCTCCCGGAGGCAGTAGGCCATCTTCTGGCTGAGCCAGAGCGGCTGCCCGGAGACAGCGGACAGATCGTTCGTGGTGAAGGGGGACGGAAGTGCGGCGGGGAGGAACGCCAGCGCGTCCGCGGTTCCGGCCAGCACATGGCGGCTCACCACCTCCAGCAGCCGCCGCTCGCGCGTCGCCCAGCCCTTTCGCCGCCAGTTGCGCCGCCGGCCGTCCGGCCCGGCCTCCTCACGGTGGCGGAACTCCTCCTCGCGGATCAACAGCACCTCGAGCGTGAAGTTGGGGTGGCACAGGAGGCCTGGAAAGCTGACCAGTTCAGCGAATATGTGCTCGACCGCACCCCGCCGCGGCGAGCGCCGCCTCCCGATGATCGCGTCATCTTCGCCCAGTCGCACGATCCACTTCTCTGCCGCGATGGGATAGACGAGGCGCAGGGGATGGTCTTCCACAAGCCTGTGCAGCTTGCGCTTCAAAGCGACCAGGTGGCGCGTTTGGATCTCGATCAGCAGATCGCCCCGGACGATATCGGCAACGAAGCCATCGACGCTCACCTCGAACTGGTCGCCCGGCTGGGCATACCACTCCTTCAGTGCTGCGTGCAATGGCTTCTCGTTCAGCGTGCCGATTGCGCTGGTCACCGGCGTTCCCTGGCTGCGGTGGCTTCGGTCATGCCTCAGTGATACGGGATGAGCAGCACCCGGCCCGCGTAAATCTGGTTCGGGTTCGGCAGGTGGTTGACCGAGGCCAGGTAGGCTGCGGTCCAGCGGTAGCTGCGCGCGATCGAGTACAGCGTGTCGCCCCGCCGCACGGTGTACAGGAATCCGAACGGGACCTCGCCGCCGGGCTTGACGCACAACACCTGGCCCGCATAGATCCGGTTGGGATTGGACAGCCCGTTGAGCTGGGTCAGCTTCCACACGCTGGTATGGAAGCGCAGGGCGATCCGGTAAAGGTTATCGCCGTAGCGGACAGTGTAGAACTGCCCGCAGCCGGAACCACCGGCCGTAGCGGACGGCGCCGCGCTTGCTGCGCCGGGGCCAATCGCGAGCACCAAGAGGGCCGCAATCGCCAGAGCACAGACGAGGGTGTACGGACGAGCCATCGTATTCCTCCTTGGAGAGCTGGCACACAGGAAAGGCAATGCACCCTATTATCACATAAGACGTCGATGCAGCCGGAAGGTTCCGCGCAACTCATGTTACAATCAGATACCTGCGCCAGACTGCGGCCACGCGCCGTCGTCCCCCGCGGTGCGACTCGCCCGCCCCGATGGCGTGATCTGCCCGATAGGGTTCGAACACGCGGCCGGCGGTGAGGGCGTGCAGGGGGATTGACACCCGAGCCACGTGCTGCGTCCAGGCGGCAGTGTGTGCAACGAAGGAGGACCTGTGGAACTGAACGAACTTATCACCGAGATGGTCCAGCGCGAGGTGGCCCAGGCTGCCGGCGCCACGGCTTACCGGATGCCGCTGGTCGGCTATGCCTCGGCCGCAGATCCGCGCTTCCGCGAGATCCAGCGCGTGGTCGAGCCCACGCACTACCTGCCGGAAGAAATGCTGCCCGGCGCGCGCACGATCATCTCCTTCTTTCTGCCCTTTGCCGCGTGGGTGGTCGAGGCCAACGCGGCCGACCGCTACCGGGTCGCCCGGGAGTGGCCAGTGGCCTACCTGGAGACGAACGCCTTGATCGGTCGCATCGTGGACCGCCTGATCGCCGGACTGGCGGAGCGCGGGGTGCGCGCGGCCGCCGCGCCCGCCACGCACAACTACGATCCTCAGGATTTGATTGCCCGCTGGTCGCACAAGAGCGTGGCGTACATCGCCGGACTGGGCAGCTTCGGCCTCCACCGCATGCTGATCACCGACTCCGGCTGCGCGGGTCGCTTCGGCAGCGTGGTCACGGATGCCGACATTCCCTTCACGCCGCCGCCGGTGAAGGAGCGCTGCCTCTACTACTACGACGGCAGTTGCTGGGAGTGCATCACGCGCTGCCCGGTCGACGCATTGAGCATGGATGGTGCGATCGATAAGCACCGCTGCAACCACCGCCTGTTGGGCCTGGCCAGGCTGTTCGACGGCAAGGAATTCGACCACGAAGAGGTGGCAGACGCGTGCGGGAAGTGCGCCATCGGCCCCTGCTCGCTCCGTTCGGCCGTCCCGTAACGCTCAGGAACGTACGGCGGGCGTCTCGTTGCCGGCAAGTGGGGAGTTGGAGCATCCCGACCCGGGAGGCCGAATTGACGGGCCACAAGTTAACGGGATGGTCGTATAATGAAAAGCACGCAGCAGGTCGTGGACCGTGCGTCGTCACGGCCGCCGAAGCTGCATCGCCGCGCCAGCGACGCGACGAGCGTGGAGAAGACCGGGCAGGTCCTGATCCGGAGTTCAGCACGACCAGGAAAGGGGGATTCTGCCATGACTGCTCGTGTACTCGGTTACGCAGCGCAAGCGTTGGGAGAGACACTGGTTCCATTCACGTACGATGCGCCGAGACTCGGCGAACAGGACGTTAGGGTCGCAGTCACGCACTGCGGCGTGTGCCACACTGACATCCAGGCCATCGACGACTACTTCGGGATCACCCGGTTTCCTTTCGTCCCTGGCCACGAGATCGTGGGAGCCATCTCCGAAGTCGGGCCGGCTGTCTCTAACATGCAGGTTGGCGATCGGGTCGGCATCGGATGGCAAGCCCGTTCATGCGGCGTGTGTGAGTGGTGTCTCAAGGGACAGACCCAACTCTGCATGAAGATCGAGGACACGACGGTCATGGTTCCTCACGGTGGATTCTCCACTTCCGTCGTCGCGGATCACCGGTTTGTCTACCCCTTCCTTTGTCCATGCCCGGCGAGTTCGCCGCAGTCCTGATGTGCGCTGGTCTCAGCGTCTATTCTGCTTTACGGACACACGTGACGAGCCCTGACCTCAAGGTGGCCATCATCGGAGTGGGCGGGCTGGGGCACCTGGCCATCCAATTTGGTCATGCTTTCGGTTGTGAAGTTACGGCCATGTTCTCCTCACCTGACAAGGCGGAGCAAGCGCTTGCTTTCGGCGCGGATCATTTCGTCGACACCACCGACCTGGCCGCGCGGCGGTAGAGTGCTGCATGGAACATGACATGGATCATTGGCATATTTCATCGGCGCATGTAACCTGTACCTCAGGACAGACGCCCCGATCGCACTATCGACGAAATGCGATTTCCTGACGCGCTTCACACCACTTCGTCAGGCGCGGCAACTGAGCAGTAACCACATCGACAGCCGTCGGAAGACAGGAGAGGATCATGTGCCCGGACGCGACCCAGGACCCCGCTTCGTTCCCGTGGATGGACAGATCACTGTCCCCGCGTGAGCGTGCCGAGAAGCTCGTTGCCGCCATGACGCTGGATCAGAAGATCCAACAGCTGCACGGCAACATGGAGACGATCGACATCTACGGCTTGGCCTCGCAGGCGACGACCAAAGAGGAGATGGACCGGCTCGCGGCCCAGATCCGGATCGAGCGCCACGTCAAGGCCATCGACGAACTGGGCATCCCGCGCTTCCGCATCACCAACGGCCCGGTCGGCGTCGGCATGGGGGACGGCACCCCCAGCCCGCCCGCCACCGCCCTCCCCATGGCGATCGGCCTGGCCGCCGGCTTCGACCCCGAGCTGGCCTATGCGTACGGCGACATCATCGGCTCCGAAGCCGCCACCCTGGGCCAGCACGTGCTCGAGGGTCCGGGCGTCTGCCTGCACCGCACCGAGATCGCCGGCCGCAACTTCGAGTACTTCTCCGAAGACCCCTACCTCTCCGGCATCATGGGCATCGAGGTCACCAACGCGATCCAGGACAACAACGTGATCGCGATGGCCAAGCACTACGTGGTCAACGACCAGGAATACCAGCGCTTCCGCACCAGCGTCGAGGTCGATGAACACGTGCTGCGCGAGCTCTACCTGCTGCCCTACGAGATGGTCGTCAAGGACGCCAAAATCGCGGCCATCATGAGCGCCTACAACCGGGTGCGCGGGGTCTACGCCACCGAGTATCGCTACACACTCCACGACATCCTGCGCGACGAGTGGGGCTTCGAGGGCTACGTGCAATCCGACTTCTGGTCCTGCCGCTCGTGCGCTCCGTCGCTCAACGCGGGCCTGGACCACGAGATGCCCGACGCCAAGTGGTGCAACGAGACCAACGTCAAGGCTGCGCTGCGCGACACCAGCCTGGAGATCCAGACGGTGGACCGCGCGCTGGTGCGCCGCTTCACGCAGATGTTCCGCTTCGGCCAGTTCGAGCGACCCTACAACCCGGGCGTAATCGACGCCAGGGGCCACGGCGCCATCTCCCGCAAGATCGGCGAGCAGATCGCCGTGCTGCTGAAGAACGAGGGCGGGCTGCTGCCACTGGACCCGAAGGCCGCGGGTGAGTTACTGATCGTCGGCCAGCACGATTATGCCGGAGAAGCGTGCCAGGGCGGCGGCGGCTCCTCCAAGGTCGACCCGCTCTACACCGTGCCGCCGCTGGAGGGCATGCAGGATGTGCTGCGTGACCTCGGCTCGGACGCCACCGTCAGCAAGATCATCGTGGCCAGGGACCTGTCGAACCTGGACGAAGCCGTCGCCGCGGTCAAAGCGGCCGGCACCGTGATCATCATGGCCGGCGTCGTCGCCACCGAGGGGGCCGACCGCCCCAGCGCCGACCTGCCGGACGACCAGAACCGCATGCTCGAAGCGCTGCTGGGCCTCAACCCGCGCACGGTCGTGGTGCTGAAGGACAGCACGCCGGTGCTGATGCCGTGGATCGCCAAGGCGCCGGCCGTCCTCGAGGCATGGAACCAGGGCGCGGAGGACGGTCACGTCGTCCCGGACCTGCTGTTCGGCGTCGTGTACCCCTCCGGCAAAGTGCCAACCACTTACCCGGCTTCCGAGAAGGACACGCTTTACTACAACGACCCGGTGCGCTATCCGGGCACGGACGAGGGCGGCGGCTTCCCGGTCATCCGCTACACGGAGGGCCTGCAGG
>CAZMIS010000234.1:0-7239 GCA_964566325.1 uncultured Anaerolineales bacterium | reverse complement strand
AGGATCGATTCGGCCTGAACGAACGCAGGCATCTTGCCGGACCGCCGCTCAACGAGCGTGGGACCGGATATCAACCAGAGGCAGGAACGCCAGATTCGGCAACCCAGGGGGACCCGGCTGAATGAGCCGGTCCCGGACGGCAAACAACACACATGAAGCGCAGGCTGCATGATGAGCCGTCCAGCAGTGGTGAGAGGAGGGCTCCATGAGCGCGCGTCGGCGTCAGGAACGAACTGCGTGGATAGAGAAATTGTACACCAAAAGGGGGGCCTGTCAAGCCGTCACAACGGGGCAACGCCTGACTCCAACTTTCCGTTCAGGCGGAGTGCGGCGAGCGCGGGCAACGCGATGGGCCTGAACGATCGTCAAGCTGGAGGGTTAGGGTGCAGACAGACGGCGCCTCTCCGGGCAAGACCCAGAGTGGCGCCGTCACGTAAGGCTCACTTCTCCCGGACGTCCCGCACGGCAGGGTGATCGCCGCGCGGACGTCCGTCACACCGGGTTCACTGCCCGGCTTCCAGGCCGTAGGTGAACACCCCCAGCCGGTTCGAATCGAACGAGGAGCCCTTCCCATTGACCGCCCGGACGACGTAGAACTTCATCCCCGGCGTCGCCGCCACCCCGAAGTCCGTGAACGACAGCGCCGGCACCAGCACCTCGACCGTGTAGGACGTGACGCCCGGAACGAAGTACGGCGTCTCCTCGTGGTAGTACACGTAGTACGCCGTCACGCCGCCCGTGCCGATGAAGTTGCCGTTCGCATCCGTCTGCACCGCCGGCCACTCGAGCACCGCGTTGCCGCCATTCTTGACAATAGAGACTACCGGCGCGCTCGGTGCCGCCGGGGCAGGCCCCTGGACGACCAGCGTCAGCGTCACCGTGGTCTCGTTGCCCGCCAGGTCCTTGATCTCCCCCTCCACGGTGTAGGTCCCGGATGGGAACGTGTCCGGCACCGTCATGTCGACGTCCACGCCCTGGATGCCATACCTGGCCGCATCCACCAGCTTCACCGTCGACCCCTTGATGTACACAAAGGGGTTGGTCTTGTCAGCCGCACCCTTCAGATACGCCAGGTACGGCTCCGGCACGCCCTTCCACTCGTAGTAGGCCTTGAGGTCTGCGGCGCTCACGGTGGAAGCGATCAGCTTGAGGCCGAAGTACTCGCCGGCCAGTGGCTCGTCCGAGGCTGTGTCATCCGTGAACTGGATCAGCCAGTCATCATCCGGGTTGTTGGCTGTATTGAGGATGTAGCCGGCCTCCAGGCTGCCGCCCATCGCCTCGCCGTCCGCCGTCGCGCCCATGATCGTCAATTTCGGGGCAACAACATCGGCCGAAAGGGTCGCCGCCAGCGTGATGCCGTCCAGGACCGTCTCGTTTGTGAAGCCGTCCTTCGAGATCACCGATTCGATAAGCACCGTGGTGGCAAAGTCTTCCGGCACCGAACCACTGAGGGTGATGACGTAGTTCTCTTCTGCGCCGCCGTATCCCGCGTCGAAGGGCGCCCGCGGCGCATCCGGGTCGAACAGCTCCGTGAACCAGAACGGCCCGACGCCGCTGAGCGTGATGCCGGACAGCACCTCGACACCATTACGGGATACCGTCACCGTCGTCCCCGCCGGCAAGGCGTCCACCAGCGTCAGCCGCGAGTCGATCACGTAAGGCTCTGCCACGATCACCGGCGGAATGCTCGCCGGGAACTCCGCCTTCAGGTCTGCGATCGTCCCGCTCACCGAGCTCAGCACCGTGTTCGCCTGCAGCCAGGCCAGGGCCGCCGCCTCGTCCGCGTCGACATGGACCGGCAGGGTGATGTCCGCCAGGACAGTCTCCGTCGCAAAGCTGTCCTTGGAGATGATCGACTCGATCTTCACGGTGGTGTCAATGGCGAGCGGGTTGCCGCCGCCGCTGTCGATGGTGATCGAATACACCTCGATCCGGCCGCCATACCCGGTGTCGAAGTCAGCCGCCATCGCATCCGGGTCGAACAACTCCGTGACCCAGAACGGGCTGGCGGGGATCGGGGCAGCGGTGACGTAGGGGAAAGGCCCGTTGCCGTTCACCGTGATCTGGATCGTGACCGTGCTGCCCGAGGGCAAGTCAGCGGCCAGCGTCATACGCGAGTTGATCTTGTAGGGCAGGTCCACCAGGACTTGCGGTATTTCATCCGGGAAGGTCGCCCTCAGCGCGGCCAGCGATCCGGTGAGCGTGGTCTCGTCCTGGACCAACGCCAGGGCATAGGCTAAAACGTCGACCGTCCAGGTGTAGCTGGCGGGGGTGGGGTCGGTATTGGCGGCCGCATCCATCGCCCGCACCTGGAAGGTGTGGCTGGCGTCACTCAGCCCGGTGTACTCCTTGGGGCTGGTGCAGGCCGCGAAGTCCTCGGCGTCCAGCTTGCACTCAAAGGTCGAGCCGCTCTCACTGCTGCTGAAGGTGAAGCTGGCCGAAGTGCTGTGCGACGGATCGGACGGCGTGGTGTCGATGCTGGTCTCCGGCGCCGTGCCGTCGGTCGTGAAGCTCCAGGTGGGGCCGGCGGTGGACGAAGTGCCGTCGCTGACCACCGCGTACCACTCGTACTCGGTGGCGTCTGCCAGGCCGGTCCAGGAGATGGAGGCGTGGCTGCCGCTGGCGACGCCCGAATCCGTGCCGATCAGCTCGAACGCCGGAGCGTCCGGCATCACATACGCGAACGCCAACGCGCCGTCTGGATCGGTGTCGTAGGCATCCAGCGTTGGCGAGTAGGTGGTCATGTAGATCTTGTCGGCTGCCGGCGAGAACCGGTAGATGCGCAGGTAACCGTTGTTCTCGTTGGTATAGCTCTGGTAGTCCTGCAGGGTCGAGTAGATCGCATTTCCAAGGTCGCCCGTGTCGGTGCGTTTTGCGGCGCCATCCGTCGCGGAACTCAAATGGCCGCTCAGAAGCAGGAACAGGTTCGCGTGATCCTCCAGGGCTGTGTAGACTGCCTGGTTGCTCCAGCCATCGGTCAATGAAAGCTGGTTGTGGCTTTCCACGATGGCCCGCCGTCCGCTGTACGTCGTCAGCAGCCCATCCGCCCAGGCCAGCTCCTCGGCCGAAGGATCGTAGTTCAGGTTGATGACGATGAAATCCATCCCCGAGGCGCTGAACAGCGAGTAGTTGTTGACGTTGTTGCTGTCGAAGTGGCCGCCGTACCAGGGCTTGCCGCTGAAGCGGCTGATGCCGAACCACGATGCGAACTTGCTGTAGTCGGTCCCGGTGAAGTCGTTGTTGCCGATGCCGACGCTGTAGGGGATCTCCGCCACATCGAGCTTGTCGAACGCAGCATCCGCCACCACCCACCCGGCGTCAAGATTGTCTTCCACGAGGTCGCCGACGTGGGTCACGAACACGATGTTGCGCGCGGTCTTCTGATCCGCGATCCATTGCGTCTGGGCATAGAAGGTCGCAGAGTAATCGGGATATCCGGTTCTGAAGTCAGCGTATCTTTGTGAATCCGGCAGGACGACGAGGGTGAAGTCCTCCGCTCCGCCCGCCTTCGGCCGGCCGTAGAAAGAGACGTCCACGGTGGCAGAGTCCGGATCCGTCACGGTGACCTCGAGGGTTGGCGGCAGTGGGGCCGTGCTGCCGTCGGCCGGCCGCACCAGCACCGGAACATCCGGAGGCAGGGAGAAGTGAGCGGTCACCGACTTGTCCCCGCTCAACGTGATGGAAGTGGGGTTGGTCTCTCCGGTCAGGTCGCCGGACCAGCCGCTGAAGGCGTACGTCCCGGAGGGGACCGCGGTCAACTGCACCACGTCACCCTGGTAGTACGGCCCTGTGGCCGGATCGAGCGTCACCGAACCGGAGCCCGCGGGTGAGACGTCGACGGTCAGCGTGACGGCAGGCAGGGCGGCGAAGTGGGCAGTGACCGACTTGTCCGCATCCATCGTGATCGACCAGGTGCCGTCCCCGTTGTTCGTCAGTTCATCTGCATCGTCGCCGCTCCAGTTGCTGAAGGCGTAGCCGCGATCCGCCACCGGCGTCAGCGTAACGACCGTGCTCTCGGCATAGACCCCGCCCGGCGGGCTGAGCGTCACCGTCCCGTGGCCGTCATTGCCGGCTGTGAGGGTGTAGGTCGTGCCGGGCACGTAGTTGACCGTCAGCTTAGGCCGGTTGGCCTGGGTGGTCGCCTCCCGGGATGCCAGCTGCTGGCCGTCGCCGCCAGGAACATCCGTGGCAATCATCAGCCAGCCGTTGTTGGTCATCTTGCCATCGATCCAGTCCTGGATGGTTGCGGCCGGAATGGCAAGGCTGAAGAGCCCTGTCTCCCCGTCATGGCCGGTCCAGGTGGCGTTGACGGCGCTCTCGGCGTCCGTGCCGTCTGCTGCGAAGTGCCTGTCGCCGATCGACGCGTAGGTAACGGTAGCCTCGTCCCAAGGGACCAACATGCGATGCATGTTGAAGCCCTGTCCTTCATTAGTCACGTAGAACCCGAACTCAGCCGAGATGATCGTGGCACCCACCGGAATGGACGACAGGTCGAAGAGCAGCAGCGACCTTCGCTCAACCGTCTCGGAATCATAGTCCTGGACGAACGTTGTTTCGGATCCACGTACAGTTGTAGGATTGGTGTTGTAGATGTACGTATCCCGGGTGCCCTGATATGCCCCCGCCTCATCCTGCAAGACGACGGTCGTCGAGAGCGGTGCGACCTCGCCGCTGACCGCCACGTCCTTCGTGTCCGCGCCGTCGCTGGAGTGGGTGATGTTCCCGCCGAACGTGCCCTGCGTGGCGCTGTACAGACGGACGTAGATCGTCGTCTCAGCCACCGTGCCGCTGATCTGCTCGAGCGTCAGTGAGTCGCTATACGTGCTATCGTCCTCAGATAGCTCGAAGCCGGGTGGGGCCTCGATGAGGATATCAGCGGTCAGGTTGCTGCCAGACACGGTGTAGGTCTGAGGGTCGGATGCGACACCGGGCTGTGTGGCGAACGTCGTCAGCGTGCCCGCGGTCGTGATGGCAGGGCCACTCGACGCCTCTTCGGCCAGCATGAAAACACTGAAGGCATAGGCCTTGTTCTCCGACGTGTGTGCTTCAGCGCGGACCTTGAAACCACCATCAGAGCCAGGTTGGATGCCTGTCCAGCGGGCGACATAGCCGTTTTCCGTGTTGTAGCCGGTACTGAACGCGACAGAATCGTTGCTGACGACCGTCACACCGCTCGTGCTGGAGTTGGTGGCCGCATCTACTTCCGAAATCGTAAAGCGGGCTATTCTGCCAGTGTAGCCGCTATCATCCCGGTTGGCCGAGGTAGCAAAAGTGTAGGTCTTGGCTGGATCCAGACCCGTGAATGTCACGTCCACCCACCAACCGGAGGTGGACCCATACTGGACCACGCCTGGCATGCTCGCATAGTCATGGAAAGTATCGTAGGCATCGGTTCCAGCGTTGGTCTCGGCGCCGCCATAGTTGGTTTGAGTTTGAACGCTTGGGCTGCCGGATGAAGTGATTGTTGCGGTGGCAGGGGTAGCGGCTCCGGTGTTGTAGTCTTTCAGCAGGCCTGTCGTGCTTCCTGTCGTGATGGTGTATTTGGTGATATTCGTCTCAAGTTGACCGGATACCCAAGCACAATCATTGTAGGCAATCCAGGGCGGTGCAACCGTCGCCGTGCCACTGACCGCGACATCCCGGGTGGTGGCGTCCAGGCTGGCGTGGGTGATGTTGCCGCCGGAACTGCCCTGCGTGGAGCGATTCATGCGCACATAAACCGTCGAGGTCGCAAGGGTTGCGCCGGTCGGGGAGAAGGTGAGCGAAGAGCCGAAACCCGTGCCGGTTGTCTTGGAGATCTCGAAGTCCGTTGGCGCGGTGACAGTGACATCGCCTTTCAGGTAGGCGCCGGCGACCGTGTAGATCTGCTCACTCGAAGGTGTTCCCACAAACTGGCTGAAAGCCGTCATCGAGCTGTTGACGGTTATGGTTGGATCGCCGGCCGTGCCGCTGACCGCCACGGTCATCTGAGTTGCGCCCGTGCTGTCGTGGGTGATACTCTGATTGACGGTCTGCGCCGTATCGCTCTTGAAGCGGACGTAGAGGGTGGTGGATCCAACAACGCCTCCGCTTTGAGTCAGCGTAAGCGTGCTCGGGTTAGCTACAAACCCGCTGCTGCTGGAAGTGGAAATCTCGAAATTGGCAGGCGGAGCGATCACCAGGTCGGCAGTCAGGTTCACCGCGGAGACCGTATAGGATTGGTTGCCTGAATAGGTCCCCGTGGCAGCGCTGAACGCGGTCATCGAGCTGGTGGTCGTGATCGTCGGGACAGAGGAGCCGCTGACCGCGACATTCTTGGCATCGGCGCCGGTGCTGGTGTGCGTGATGTTTGCGCTGTAGGTGGTTTGCGAGGCCGGGTTCAGCCGCACGTAAATCGTCGTCGCTGCCACCGTGCCGTCGGAGGGGGAGAGCGCAATCGTATACGGATTGGCCACCCATTCTCCGCTACCAGTCTTGATCTCGAAGTCCACCGGCGGCGCGATGACGATATCCCCCTTCAGGTTCGCGCCGGAGACCGTGTAGCTCTGCTCCGCCGACGGGCTGCCCGTCGGCGCGCTGAACGCCACCAGCGTGCCTGCGGTGGTGATGATCGGGTCCGTGCTATACTCCTCGGCCAGCATGAACACGCTGGGGCCGTACGCGTTGCTGATGGAACCCTCGATCTCGGAAGTCAGTGATGCCCGCGCCCGGACGACGATCGTGCCGTCCGATCCCGGGTTGATGCCGGCCCAACGCGCGACGTAACCCGGGGAGTTGTAGCCGGTGTTGAAAGCAATCGTGTGGTCATCCACCACCGTCACCCCGGTCGAACTGAGGTTGGTGGCTGTGTCATCGCCCGAGAGGATGAAGGTCGTGTTCCGGGTCGTATAGGATGAGCTGTTCCGCACATTCGTCGCCGCGAAGGTATAGGTCCTGGCCGGGTCCAATCCGCTGAGGGTCAGGTCCATGTACCACCCGTCGTAGCTGTCCATCCCGTTGATAACGCCGACCGAACTGACATTTCCATTGAAGATGTTATAGGCGTCCGTGCCAGACGCGGCGACTGCACCCGAGTTCGTCATCTGGAAGTCGGTCCCCGACACCGAGGGGGAACTCAGGGTGAACGCAGCCGTCACCCCCGTGTCCGAGCCATCGGATCTCTTGACCAGCTGTCCTGAGGTGGCGATCCCGGACCCTGATACCGCGTAGATGCTGAACTTAGTGACGTTCGTACTGAGTTGGCCGGTATACCATGCGCTG
>CAZMIS010000233.1:0-7266 GCA_964566325.1 uncultured Anaerolineales bacterium | reverse complement strand
CCCAGGCAGACCGTGCGCGTCAGGTCCGAGCAGTAGCCGCGCAGTTTCGCTCCCATGTCGATGACGATGGGCACGCCGGCCTCCAGCGGATCGGTGCTGGCGCGGGCGTGGGGCCGTGCACCGTTTGGACCGCCAGCGATGATCAGGTCGAACGCGACGCCTTCTGCACCCCGGGTGCGCATGTAGCTCTCGATGATCCAGGCCAGCTCGACCTCTTGCATGCCCGGACGCGCCTGTGCCAGTCCTGCCATCAGCGCCTCGTCGGCCAAGGCGATCGAATCCCGCAGGGCAGCGACTTCCAGTTCGTCCTTGATGGCCCGCAACTCGCCGACCATGCCCTTTGTCGGGAGCCACTCGATCCCGGGAACTGCCGCCATCCATGCCTGCGCATCGGCGAAGGTCACGTGGTCCGACTCGAAGGCCACGTGGCCGGCCCCGGACCGGGAGATGAGTTCCGGCAGCGTATCCAGGAAGCTCGTCGTGACCGGCACAAGCTCGAAATCGGGGCACTCGATGGCGGACTGCTCGTAATACCGGGAATCTGTCGCGATGAAGAGGCGCTCTGCCGTGATCAGCAACACGGCAGTAGAGCCGGTGAAGCCGCTGAGATACCCACGATTCTCAGGCTGAGTGACGAGCAGCGCCTCCGCAGGCGTCTGGCGCATCACTTCGCGCACGCGGTCGAGCTGGGCGGCCATCAAGAGAGGATTCGACATCGTTGCTCCTTATCTCACGGGTGCTTGCGCGCCCGCGGGTGTGATCTCAGGACGGTCTCACGCAGGTGTCTCTGGCTGACCTGCGTGTAGATCTGCGTTGTGCTGGCCGATTCGTGGCCCATCAACTCCTGGACCGAACGCAGGTCGGCTCCACCATCGAGCAGATGGGTGGCGAAGCTGTGCCGCAGCATGTGCGGTGTCACGGTGTGCTCGATGCCCGCCATCGCCGCATACTGGGAAAGAGACCTCGTGAACATGCTCACTGACAGCCGCTGCCCGAACCGGTTCAGGAACAGCGCGGCCGGCCGCTTAGAGTACCACTCGCCGTCGACGCGCGTGCGGCCTCCCGAGTGCTGCGCCGCAGCAAGCAGGCCAGGTCGCGCCTCATTCAGGTACCGTGCCAACGCGGCCACGGCCGGCTCGCCGATCAACGCGATGCGTTCTTTCGCGCCCTTCCCGCTCACGCGCAACTGCGCCTCGCCCAGGCTGACGTCGTTCACGTCCAAGGCCAACAGCTCGCTCACCCGCAGCCCTCCGCCGTAGAGCAGCTCCAGCATGGCCCTATCGCGCACGCCCTGCGGCGTCGCCAGGCTGGGCGCGTCCAGCAGTGCGGTCACTTCCTCCCGCGTCAGGGGCCTCGGAAGTCGATGAGGCAGCTTAGGCGCCAGGATCGCCGCCAGCGGGTTGATGTCGACCAGCGCGTGCTGGCGCATGAACGAATAGAACGCGCGCAGCTCCGAAACCCTGCGTGCCACGCTGGCTCTCACGTACCCGTGCTCGTGCAGTGCTGCGAGCCACTGGCGGAGCAGCACCGGCGTCACCTCGGACCACGCCGCGATGCCCCGGGCCTGCGCGAACGCCATGAATTGAAGGATCTCCCGCCGGTAGTTGCTCACGGTGTGCCGGGAGGCGTTGCGCTCTGCCACAAGATACCTGATATAGCGATCCAGCGCTTCCTGCATGATCGCGGCTCACATCCTGGCGCGAATGGCCTTCCTACAGCTTGAGACGTGCCCCACACACCGTGCACTCGGCAGTATCCTTCGCCGAGATCACCATCAAGCCTCCACACTGCGGACATGGCTGCACCGCAGGCCGCTTCCACGATGTCCAGTCACACGCGGGGTAATTGGCACACCCGTAGAAGACCCGGCCATTCCGCGTCCGCCGCTCCAGAATCTCACCCTTATCCTTCGGGCACAGGACTCCCACCTTTGCCACTAACGGCTTGGTGAAGCGGCACGTGGGATAGTTGCTGCAGCCGACGAACCGGCCGTACCGGCCCTGCTTGACGACGAGATCGGCGCCACAGTCCGGGCATTGCTCGCCGGTCTTCTCCGACTCCAGCGACACCTTCTCCATCGTCCGCTCAGCGTTCTCCAGCTGAGGGGCGAAGAAGTCGTAGAACTGGCGCAATACGGGCGTCATCTGGGACTCGCCGCGTGAGATGCTGTCGAGCGATTCCTCCATCTGGGCCGTAAAGCCGACGTTGAAGATCGCGTCGAAGTGCTTGACCAGCAGATCGTTGACCGTAAAACCCAGCTCCGTAGGCGCCAGCTTCTTGTCGATACGCGCAACGTAGTCGCGCTCGAGGATCGTCGATAGGATGCTCGCATAGGTGCTTGGCCGGCCGATGCCGTATTCCTCGAGTGCCCTGACCAGCGACGCCTCGGTGTAGCGGGGAGGCGGCTGCGTGAAATGCTGCTCAGGAATCAGGCGCAGCAGATCGACCACCTCTCCCTCCACCAGGTCCGGCGGAATGGCCGGCTGGCCCTGCGCCGCGTTGGCCTGCGTCGCTGCACCGTCGCCGTCAGAGTCGGGCCGCGCCCAATCGCCGCCATTTCGTCCGTTAGCGCTGTTCTCCTTATCGCCGGATCCGTTCTCGCCCGGTCCCGAGGCGCCCCCGCTGTAGACCGCGAGGAACCCGGGAAAGCGGACCGTAGAGCCGCTTGCCCGGAAGAGGTACGGTCTGGGACCGCGGGCCGGTCCCGCCTCGATATCGACCGCCAGCGTGTCGTAGATGGCCGCTGCCATCTGGCTGGCAACGAACCGGCGCCAGATCAGCTCATAGAGCTTGAGCTGCTCGGCGCTCAACCGGTCGCGCAGCTGCGACGGCGAGCGCAGCACCGAAGTCGGACGGATCGCCTCGTGAGCCTCCTGGGCGTTCTTGGCCCGGGACTTGAACACGTTGGGCTCGGGCGGCACATACTCGGGGCCGTACCGCTCGACGATCATCGAACGCGCCTCGGCCTGCGCCTCCGTCGAGACATTGACGCTGTCGGTTCGCATGTAGGTGATCAGGCCAACCAGCCCGCCGCCCTCGCCGATGTCGATGCCTTCGTAAAGGTCCTGTGCGACCCGCATGGTGCGCGCGGCCGCCATGCCCAGGCGGGTGGACGCGTCCTGTTGCAGCGTGCTGGTGGTGAAGGGCGGGTTGGGACGGCGGCGGCGCTCGCCGCGGCGAACGCCCGACACCGTGTACTCGGCGCCCTCCAGATCGCGCAGCACGGCCTGCGCATCAGCCTGGTTCCTGAGATCCGCATCCCCGCCGTTGATTCGCACCAGCCGTGCCAGGAAGCCCGGCCGGGGATCCTGACCGCGCGTCACCACCTGCGCCAGCTCCGCGTCGAGCGACCAGTACTCGACCGCCTCGAATGCGTCGATCTCCCGCTCGCGTTCCACCACCAGCCGCAGCGCCACTGACTGGACGCGGCCTGCAGACAGGCGGCTCTTCACCCTGTCCCACAGCAGAGGGCTGACCTGGTAGCCGACGAGCCTGTCCAGGATGCGACGGGCTTGCTGCGCATCGACCAGTTCCATATCGATGTCGCGCTGGTGGTCGAATGCCTCGGAGATGGCATTCCTGGTGATCTCATGGAAGACGACTCGCCGCGTGCGCTCGGGCGGAATGCTCGCGGCCTCGACCAGGTGCCAGGCGATTGCCTCGCCCTCGCGATCTGGGTCGGTTGCGAGATAGACTTCCCGTGCCTGGGCCGCGGCGGCCTTGAGATCCTTGACGACGTCCCGCTTGTCGTCCGGGACCCGGTACTTCGGCACGAAACCGCCCTCGATATCCACCGACAGCTGCGAACGCAGCAGATCGCGGACGTGACCGATGGACGCGCGCACGTCGTAATCGCGGCCCAGGAATCGGCCGACCGTGCGGGCCTTGGCAGGCGACTCGACGATCACCAATTTCGTGCCGCGCAGCGCGGCGCCCTGGCCCCGGCCGGCGCTCCGGCTCCCGCGCGAGGGTGCAGCAGCGGATGTCTTGCCCTTCGGCGTCGCCCTCGACGACGCCTTGGCGGCCGGCCGCTCCGCTGCCTTGGCGCGCCTGGCGCGCGGCTGTGATACGACCTCGGGCTTCGGCAGGCCCTCGTGCTCGGGCGTCGCGCCGATGCGCGTCAAGGCGGTCCCGCACTCCGGGCAGCGTCCGCGCACGGCTGCGCGGCCGTTGGCCAGAAAGGTGGGCAGTGCGTCTGCCATGGGGCGCATGGCCTTGCAGCGGACACAGTAAGCGCTCAGTGAACTATCTGTCATTCAATCCATCACAGGTAGGCCGAATTTCCTTCGGCCTCCATCTTTCTCACAAGATCTCGAACCTCTTCAGCTCGATCGCGCGGGCACACCAACAACACGTCCGGCGTATCGACGATCACCATGTCACTCAGCCCGATGACGGCGACCAGTTTGTCGCTCCGCACGTAGGTGCCACGAGTGTCGCGCGCCAGCAGGGGCCCCCTGGAGACGTTGCCGTCGGCATCCGCATCGAGAACATCCAGGAGCGCGCCCCAACTGCCGATGTCACTCCAACCGATGTCGATCGGGATCACGTACACGCGGCCTGCGTGTTCCATCAGGCCGTAATCGATCGAGACCCGCTTCACCTTCGCCCACTCGTCCACGAGCACACGGCCAGCATCAGGTGTTCCCAACGCGTCCCCGATCGACCTGAGCACCTCGTAGGTTTCGGGCAGCTGCTGCTCGAACTCGGACATCAGCCGATCGGCGCGCCAGACGAACATGCCGCTGTTCCACACATGGCGGCCATCCTCCAAGAACTTCTGAGCGGTGGCCTGGTCCGGCTTCTCCCGGAATCCGGCTGACTCGTAGATCCTGAAGCCGTCGACGATCTGCTGGCCCGTGCCGAGCGAGATGTACCCGAAACGCGTATCGGGGGCCGTCGGATGTATGCCGAGCGTGACGATCGCGCCCTCGGAGGCCACTTCGCTCGCAGCGCCGAGTGCAGCACGGAACTGAGCGGTGTCCACGATGAAGTGGTCCGCCGTCAACATGACCATGATCGCCGACGGATCGCGACGCAGCAGGTGAACGGCCGCCAGTCCGGCCGCAGGCGCCGAATCGCGGCCCGCGGGCTCCACGATGAAGTTGCCGTCCGGAATCTCCGGCGCTTGCCGCTTCAAGACCGTGGCAAGCTCGTCGTTGGTTACCACGCAGATGCGATCGGGGGAGAACAGCGGAGACAGCCGATCCACGGCATGCTGGAACATCGTGCGGTCGCCGATCAGTTTGAGCGCCTGCTTCGGCTGATTTCGCCGGCTCAGTGGCCACAGGCGGGTGCCCGAGCCTCCTGCCATGATCACCGCATACAACATCGTCTGTATCCCTCCGTCTAGTCCGGCTTCGTTCCATAGACCGGACCGGATTCGCTCACGCGATAATAGGTCATCCCGCCGGCTGCACGTACGAGTCCCTTGAGTTCCATCAACGCCAATGTGCTCGTGACGGTTGCGATGGGCAGATCGGTGGCCCGGCTGAGATCGTCCACGTGAACGGGTTCATCCGACAGCCGGCTCAGCAGCGATGCCTCGGTCTCGTCCATCGGGAACAGGGTCTTCGCCGCGACATACGTCTCGACGGCCCGCAGATTGAGGGCTTCGAGGATGTCGTTGATGGAGGTGACCGGCGTGGCGCCGTCGCGTATCAGCCGGTTCACGCCCTGGCTGTTCCGGGCGAAGATGCTCCCGGGCACTGCGAAGACGTCCCTGCCCTGGTCTGCGGCGAATCTCGCCGTGATGAGAGCCCCGCTCCGTTCCCCGGCCTCGATCACGACGACCCCGCGACTCAACCCGCTGACGATCCGATTACGCGGGGGAAAATTGCTGGCCTCCGGCTGTGTCCCGAGAGGATACTCGCTCATCAGTACGCCGCGTTCGATGAGGTCGAGCGCCAGCTTGCGATTCTCCCACGGATAGATGATGTCGACGCCGGAACCCAGGACCGCAATCGTGCGGCCCCCTGCATCCAATGCCGCGCGATGGGCCACGCAGTCGACCCCGCGGGCCAATCCGCTCACCACCGTGACGCCGGACTCGGCCAGCCCGGCAGCGATCGTTCGCGCCGCATCGCGTCCGTAGTTGGAGATGTCGCGGGTTCCGACGACCGCGACGGCAAAGTCATCCTCGGGCCGCAACTCACCGCGGAAGTACAGGACCGGCGGCGGATCGCTGATTGCCTTCAGTCGCTCCGGGTAGCGCGGATCGTCCCACGTGAGCACATCGACGCCGGCCTTCCTGACGCGGGCCAGTTCTGCGGCGAGATCCAGCTTGCCTCGGGACTCCAGCAGGCTCTCGAGCGAGCGTCGATCGAGGCCGACCTCGCGCAGAGCCCCTGGCGTCGCTTGCCAGGCCGACTCGATGTCCCCGAACGCATCGATCAGCGCCCGCAACCTGGCTGGACCGATGCCGCGTACTTTATTGAAACCGATCCAATAGGCAAGAGAGTCCAACTTCACCTTCCAGCTTCATTGCGTTAAGGCTTGCCGGTCGGCAGCATAAACGATACAGGGTTCTTTGTCAATAGCTCTACGCTTCGTCCGGCGTCTCGTCCGAGGCTTCCGACGGCTGCAACAGGCCGTCCGGTAGAGCGACGATCATCTGCCTCGCCGCGAGATCCACGCTCAATACCACTTCCCGGGTGGCAGGGATGAGCGTCTCGCCCCGCTCGCCGCGCACGACGTACACGTCGTTTGCCGCCGTGAAGAGCACCTCGACAAGCCGGCCCAGGCGCTCACCATCCGGGGTCCTGACCTCCAGGTCGATGAGATCGTGCACGTAGTTCTCGTGCTCTCCCAGCGGCATGGCATCGGCCTCCGCGATGAGCACGTACTGATCCCGCAGTGTCTCCGCGCCATTGCGATCCGTGATGTGCTTGAACTGCACCAGCCAACGGCCCTGGTGGGGCCGCGCGGTCCCGATCACGGCCGGCGTGGCAGTTGTACTGCCGGTCTGTGCCCCAAGAAACACGCGTGTCCCCGGCGCGAATCGCTCGGGAAAGTCCGTCAGCGGGGCAACTTTCACTTCACCCCGGATGCCATGTGGGCCCACGATCTGGCCGATGGCCAGGTAACTGATCGGTTCACCCGACTTCACCACAACTACCTCCCCATGAGAACTGCGGATTCAAAGCAGCGGGCGGAGACGCAGATGCGCCCCCGCCCGTGATCACTCTGCCAGGCTGACCAGCGATGCTGGCGGCCCTGGTCTTTCAGACGATCTCCAGCACCACGCGCCGGTCCTGCGCGTGGTGC
>CAZMIS010000232.1:0-7295 GCA_964566325.1 uncultured Anaerolineales bacterium | reverse complement strand
GTACCAATGCTCGAGTGCAACCAGGTTGGAGAGGTAGCGGATGTTGTTGCCCACGATGCGCGCGAGGGAGCGATAGCTTTGCGGACGCAGGTTCCTGGCGTCGCCGGTCGGAACCTGTCCGAAGATCAGCTTGTCCTGCTCGTCGATGTCGGAGCGCAGGATTGTGCCCGCAGCGACGACGTTGCCGTAGTTGATGCGCAGGGGACCCACCATGCCGCCCTGGCCGCCCAGGAAGATGGCAGATTGATTGAGCATGACGCCGCGCGGCACGTCACCGACCAGGGAGGCGGTCGTCTTGTCGCGATCGGGCGTGAAGTTGAAGTGGATGTAGGAGCTGCCGACCTCGCTATGCTCCTTGCGGCTTGTTCCGCCCGCCACCAGGCAGTCGCAGAGATTGATCAGGCTGCCGAGGGTGACGAAAGGGAAGAGGATCGTCTGCTTCAACCCCACGCAATGCGCGCCGTTCGCCTCCTCCTCCAGAATCGTGCCCTCGCGGACGTGGGCAGCAAGTCCCAGGTTGGCTTTTTCGAGGAAGACGGCCTTGTTGAAGTAGCCGCCCTTCAGCTCGACGCCCGGGCCGATCTGGCAGTCATCGATCGTCGCGGGGCCTTCGTAGCCGATCCTGGCGCCGGCCGAGATGACCGTGCTCTTGCCGTAGATGCGGCAGCCGGGATAGAGGATCACGCCTCGGCCCGAGATGCGCTCGGGGTCGACCTCGTCGCCGATGTCGAGAGTGAGGGGGTTGGGCATCTGCACGCCCTTCTCGGCCAGCGCGACGATCTTGTCGTATGATCTGGGCTTCAGTTCCATGGCTTTCTCCTTGACGAGGAGTCACATGAGCCATTAAGTATAGCACCGACGCGCGCCGCGCCAAAGGAAAGGCACTGCGTTCTTCCGGCTGACTCTGAGGGGCGTCTCGTGGTCTGCCATCTCTGATTTGGCGCACCGGGCCCATGCGCGTATAATACGCGTCAACGTGGGCCCGTGGCCTAGCGGGAAGGCGTCTCCCTTGCACGGAGAAGATCGCCGGTTCGAATCCGGCCGGGTCCACTTATGATCGGCGCAAGGGCCCGATTTTGACACGGTGGCGGGTTCTGGCTATAATGCGCCGGTAAGTACATAACCGAACAGAGCTTGCGGGTGTAGTACAGTGGTAGTACGTCTCCTTGCCAAGGAGAAGGTCACGGGTTCGAATCCCGTCACCCGCTCTGAATGAGTGGCTGATTGCAGATCGACTGTGCTGCCAGCTCCTGGGGTGCTGGCCACCTGCCATCAGCCGTTTCTCTTTCTACGCCGGGGTAGCTCAGTTGGTAGAGCACGCGACTGAAAATTGCGGTGTCCCCAGTTCAAGTCTGGGCCTCGGCACCTGAGTCGGGCAATCGGGGGTCGTTCAACGGCAGGACAGCAGCCTTTGGAGCTGCGTATCGGGGTTCGAATCCCTGCCCCCGAGTAGGGGGGCAGGAACAGAGCGCCGTACTCGACGCCTGATTCCAGCTTCCGGATACGTGGTGGCCATAGCTCAATTGGCAGAGCATCTGGTTGTGGCCCAGAAGGCTGTGGGTTCAAGCCCCACTGGCCACCCTCACAGGATTGCCCGGCGTCCCGACGGATGGCCGGGCTTTCTCTTTGGCACGGCGATCGGGCATTGAGGGCTGAAGATTGCAGATGCGCATGAGCGTTCTCCAATCTTGAATCCTCAATCGGAATCGTGAAGTGCAACGCGTGCTCGTCCTCAATGCCACGTACGAGCCGCTGAGCGTCATCTCTGTCCAGCGGGCGGTCGTGCTCCTGTTGAAGGAGAAGGCTGAGCTGGTGGAGGCGGCAGCGGAGCGGCTTCACGCGGCCCGGATGAGCCTTCCCGTTCCCCTGGTCATTCGCCTGGTGTGCTTCGTTCGAATCCCGCATCCCATCATGCTCGCGCCCACCCGGCGCAGCGTTGCGCTGCGGGACAACTTCACCTGCCAATACTGCGGAGACACGCCGGGACGCAGCCTGCTCACGATGGACCACGTGCTGCCGCGCTCGCGGGGCGGTCAGACCACGTGGGACAATGTCGTAACGGCCTGCCGCGCGTGCAACATGCGGAAGGGCGGACGGACGCCCGAGGAAGCGGCCATGGCGCTGCGCAGGCAGCCGCGGCGCCCGCACTACGTCGCATTCCTCCTGTTGTCCGAGGCCGGCCCGGTCGACGTGTGGAGCAAGTACACCTACCGTTGAGCCCTATCGCACGAAGTAGATGACGGAAACGATGACCCCGATCGCGACGACCAGGTAGCGGAGGACGGTGGGCTTGATGCGCCCTGCCAGCTTGCCGCCCAGCACGCCCCCCAGCAGTGCGCCCCCCATCATCACTGCGGCGGCCAACCACACCACGTGTCCCGAGAAGAGGAAGAAGATGGCCGCGGCCGTGTTTGTGGCGAACGCCACTGCTTGCTTCAGCGCGTTCAGACGGGTCAGGTTGTCGTCGAGAACGACCGCCAGTACGGCCAGGATGATGACGCTGAGCCCTGCGCCGAAGTAGCCGCCATAGATGGCCGCCAGGCCCACGGGCAGCGCGGCCCAGCGCTCATGCGATCTCCCA
Organism: uncultured Anaerolineales bacterium; assembly: GCA_964566325.1. GTDB lineage: Bacteria > Chloroflexota > Anaerolineae > CG2-30-64-16 > CG2-30-64-16 > JALOOB01. Next base: position 4,714 of record CAZMIS010000232.1, on the reverse strand, counting down.
TCGCCGGCCTGGCTCGCAGTGCGGCGGTTCCCCAGCCTGACGACCCATTTTCGCAGTGGGTCCTGGAGCGCCAGCAGGCCCGAGGCCAGGAGGATGAGGTAGGGCACCAGGTCGCGGAAGAGCCGCTCTCCCGTGCGCAGGAGCAGGATGCCGCCGATCAGCCCCCCGGCCACGCCGGCAGGAATGGCCCACCACAGGCGATGTTCCTGTCCCCGCAGGTCGGCGCGCTGGGCGAGCGTCGCGCCCAGGTAACCCGGCAGCAGCGCCACCGTGTTCGTCACATTCGCAGCGATGGCCGGCACGCCGACGGCGGTGAGCATGGGGAACGTGATCAGGGTGCCGCCGCCGGCGAGCGCGTTGATTGCGCCCGCGGCCACTGCGGCCGCGGCAATGAGGACGAAGTCGAATCCTTCGAGCATGCAGTTTCCTTTCGACGGAGCGGCGGGCGATCGGCCACGCAGGGGGCGGCCAGGGAGCGACTCGTTAACGCAAAGCCGGGAGTGGGGATCGGACCCACTCCCGGCTCTGTTGGGCGTCGTAGCACCTATTGGATAAACCGAGGTGATGCTACGACGCCACGTTTGGTACTACGTTGGTCCATTCGCATCACCTCCCCGGTAATAGGATGGCGATTTAAGGCACCCTCTCGGGCAACACGCATATTATGGTGGGTGCGTGCTGATCTGTCAAGTCGACGAAATCTCCCGTTCGGGCTTGAGCACCACCAGTCCGAGCGGCGGGAGCGTCAGCGTCAACGAGTGCGGCTGGGTCTGCCAGCCGAGCGACTCTGGCCGCAACACGCCCTCATTCCGCACGTCGCTGCCGTAGTAGCGGCTGGCATCGCTGTTGAGCAGCTCGCGGTAGGTCGTGAGCTCGGGCACACCGATGCGGTATGCGTGGCGCACGACGGGCGTGAAGTTGCACACCACGAGGAGGTGGTCGCGCCGATCGTCTCCGCGGCGGATGTAGGAAAGGACGCTGTTCTCCCAGTCGTTCGCCTCGATCCACTCGAAGCCTTTCCAGTCGTCGTCCTGCTGGTGGAGCGCCGCCTCGCTGCGATACGCCCGGTTCAGGTCAGCCACCCAGCCCTGGAGCTTGCGGTGCGGCTCGAACTCGGCCAGGTGCCAGTCCAGGCTCTTTCCCTCCTGCCACTCGTTCCACTGGCCAAAATCCTGCCCCATGAAGAGCAGCTTCCTTCCCGGATGGGTCCACATGAAGCCGTAGAAAAGGCGCAGGTTGGCGAAGCGCTGCCAGAAGTCGCCCGGCATTTTGTCCGCCATCGCGCGCTTCAGATGCACCACTTCATCGTGCGAGATGGGCAGGATGAAGTGCTCGCTGAACGCGTACATGAGGCCGAAGGTGAGCTTGTTGTGGTGATACTTGCGGTAAACCGGATCCTTGACCATGTACTCCAATGTGTCGTGCATCCAGCCCATGTTCCACTTGAACGTGAAGCCGAGGCCGCCCAGTTGGACCGGACGGCTGACCGCGGGGAAAGATGTGGATTCCTCCGCGCAGGTGAACGCGCCCGGATGCTCGATGGTCACGCGCTCGTTGAGCTGCTTAAGGAACTCGATGGCCTCGAGGTTCTCGCGGCCGCCGTACTGGTTCGGCACCCACTCGGTGGGGCCGTAGTCCCGGTAGAGCATCGACGCGACCGCATCCACGCGCAGCCCGTCGACGTGGTAGCGCTCCAGCCAGAAGAGCGCGCTGTTGATCAGGAATCCACGCACTTCATTGCGCGCCCAGTTGAATACCTTCGTTCCCCACTCCTGGTGTTCGCCCAGCCGCGGATCCTCATATTCGTACAGCGCGGTTCCATCGAAGCGGCCCAACCCACAGGCGTCAGCAGGGAAGTGGGCCGGCACCCAGTCGATGATGACGCCGATGCCGGCCCGGTGCAGTGCGTCGACGAACGCCTGGAAGTCGCTGGGGGTGCCGAAGCGACTGGTGGGCGCGAAGTACCCGGTGACCTGGTAGCCCCAGGAGGCATCGAGGGGGTGCTCTGTGATCGGCAGTAACTCGACGTGGGTGAAGCCTTGCTGCTTCACATAGTCAACAAGGTGGCTCGCCAGGTCGGCATAACTGAGGAGGCCGTTCGTCTCCGGGACGCGCATCCACGAGCCAAGGTGAACCTCATAGATGGCGAGGGACGCGCGCAGAGGATTTCGCCGGCCGCGCTCCAGCATCCATGCATCGTCTTCCCAGTGGTGCTTGTTGACGTCCCAGACCATCGAAGCGGTCCTGGGGCGAAGCTCCGTCCGGAAGGCCTGGGGGTCGCTTTTCTGGAACACCTCGTCGTTGCGCGCCCTGATCTCGAATTTGTACAGCGTTCCCTCGCCCAGCCCTGGGATGAACAGCTCCCACACACCGGAGCTTCCGCGCTCGCGCATGGGATGGCGCCGGCCGTCCCAGCCGTTGAAGTCGCCGACGACGCTGACGCGTGCGGCGTTGGGCGCCCAGACCGCGAAATTGGTCCCGGCCACACCACCGTGTTCGATCAGCTGCGCACCGAGTTTCTCGTACGTGCGGCAATGACTCCCCTCGTGGATCAGCTGCAGGTCTGCTTCACTGAGCACGGGGAGAAAGCTGTACGGGTCCTTGTACTGGCGGCTGGCGCCGGCCTTATCTGTCATCAGGATCTCGTACGGGAAGGGCGCCGCTTCGCCGGGGAACAGTGCCTCGAAGAAGTCCGTGCCCGGCAGCCTTTCGAAGGGCACAGGCGCGGCGCCTGCCCGGACCACCGCCACGGACTCCGCCGTGGGCTGGAACGCGCGGATCGCCACCGCCGGCTTGCCGTTAAGCGCCACGACGTGAGCGCCGAGCACCTCGAAAGGATCGTGGTGCGACGAGTGGATGATGCGGTCCAATTGGTCCTGCGGGGCGGTCAGGGTCATGGCACATCTCCTGAGTCGTGGTGGGGTGTGGCACCATTATAGCATAGGGTCTGCGCCCTTCGCAGTGGGAAAATCGGCTGGGTCGGCGACTTCACCCCCAACTGCCGGTGTCGTATCTTAAAATTGTGCGCCCGCTTGCACATTTTTGTCCATTGGCTATTGACATATCACTTCGCTCGTGTATAATGACAACCGTGCTTGGCCAGGCGTGAGTTCCGAGCCAAGGATTGAGACGTGGCGGATGAGTATCGGACTGGTCTACGGTTTGCCGACAGCGCCGCATTGCGGCTTTATGTGTCGATCGCTCAACCCTCAGCGGAAGGTTTGATCTCTCAATCCCCCGGTCCGCCCCGTCACCTGGGCTAGGTGAGCGAGAGGCCCTCGGAGCCCATCCGGGGGCCTTTTTGCGTCCCGGGATCTTGTCGCGGCTGGCTTTGTCCCTGGCCTCAAGCGCCTTATAATGTGTGAGCGGGAACGTCTCGCTGGCCGGCCCGGCCCAACGATCGCCGGGCATAACTGTCCTCCGCCGCACGTAATCCGAGCGGCGTTACGTGTACCATACCCATGACCTTCAACCTGCCGGCACCCATGCGTCGTTTCCGGGGTCGGGTCCTCTTCCGCACCCGGTGGGGTGCGGTGACGGGCCGGGTCTTCTTCGATGTTGCCCTGATTCTTCTGGGAAGCCTCTTTATGGCACTCTCCGTGGACATCTTCCTGGACCCGAACGACGTCGTCCCAGGAGGCTTCACCGCGCTGGCGCAGTTCGCGAACCGGCTGTGGGGCTGGCCGGTGGGTATTACTCTGCTCGTACTCAATGTGCCGTTTCTTCTGATCGGCATGCGCCTGCTGGGCCTGCAGTTCGGCCCGAAGACCATCTTCGCGGCCGTGGTGTCTTCTCTCGCCATCGACGTGCTTCGGCCATTCCTGCCCGTTGTGCAGGACGAGCCGCTGCTCTACACCGCGTATGGCGGCCTGCTCTATGGATTGGGAATGGCGTTGGTGTTCCGTGCGGATGCCACGGCCGGCGGCACGGAGATCCCCGCCAAGCTGTTGGAGCACTTCCGCGGGATCCGGATGAGCCAGTCGTTGCTGGCGATGGACGTGGCCATCCTTCTGCTGGCCGCACTCTTCTTCGGCCTCGCGCCCGCACTCTATGCGCTCATCGCAGCCTGGGTCATGACGCGCGTCATCGATGCGGTGGAGGCCGGCTTCGAGTCCGGCAACACGGCGTTCATCGTGACGGCTCAGCCCGCCCAGGTGCGCGATCGCATCATGTCGGAACTCGACCGCGGCGTCACGATGCTGGAGGCCGAGGGCGGCTATACGGGCGAGCAACGCACCCTGGTCTTCACCGCGATCAACCGCCGCCAGGTCCCGGCGCTGCGCGAGATCGTCCATTCGGTCGACCCGGATGCGTTCGTGGTCATCACGCCCAGCCACGAGGTGTTGGGCGAGGGCTTCAAACCCCTGTCCCGCGTCCGGCGGGCCTGAGGGGCCCCCCAACCCCCGCTTCTGCAAGCGCCACGCGCCCGGTTTGACATCGATCGCGCCGGTGCTATACTCCGTCTCAGCAGTCGACCCCGGTGGGGCGGCAAGCGAAGCAATTGTTAGTATCGACAATCGTCGCTTGGATCGCATGCGCGACCGAGACGGCAGAAACGGTGGGCGCTGTTGCCCTGCCTCTTCCGCCCCTGGCCGCGCCAGGGGTTTTTTGTTGTCTGCGTTTCTCCGGGCGGCCGGGGAGCGGCGGGAGGTGAGGGATGGCGCGCAAGAAGGTGACGATCCTGGCCCTGCAGGCCAAAAAGGCGAGCGGGGAG
>CAZMIS010000231.1:0-7306 GCA_964566325.1 uncultured Anaerolineales bacterium | reverse complement strand
GTGAGCAGGACGTGCGCCGGGTTCATGCCGGTCCGGGTCTCCAGGCGGTAGGCCGAACCATCGCTGGTCGAGTGCATGTGCCCGCACACGATCATGAATAGGTTCGAATTGTCCGACAGGGCATTGTAGGTGGCCTGGTTGTTCCACGAGTCGTTGATGTTCAGGATGTCGTGCTGTGCCACGATGCCCCGGCGGTTGCTGTGCGTCTTCAGCAGGGCGTCGGCCCAATCCAGCGCGCCTGTGCCCGCCGAATACTGCAGGTTGATCAGGATGAAGTCCATGCCCGAGGCGCTGAAGAGCGAGTAGTTGTTGTAGTTGTCGCTGCCTCCCGAGTAGTAGCCTCCATACCAGCTCTTGCCAGAGAACCGAGTGCTGCCGAAGTAGGTCGAGTAGTAGGAGGTCCCCATCGCGATGTCGTGGTTACCGGGACCCACGCTGTAGGGCACGCTGCCGGCATCCAGAATGTCCATGGCTGTATCCGCGCGTTGGGATTCGGTGGTACTGGACGAGTTCACGATGTCGCCCACGTGCGTGACGAAGGCGACGTTGCGCGGCACCTTCTGATCCACGATGTACGTCGTCATGGAATTGAAGGCCACGTAGAGCGTGGAGCTGGCGACCAGGCTCTGCGAATCAGGAATCACGAACAGGGTGAAATCCTCGGCGGGTGTGGCGGTGCTGACCGGCCGGCCGTAGAAGGAGACATTCATGGTCTCCGCCTCGGGATCGGTGACGTTCACCTGCAGCGACGGAGCGAGCCCGATGCCCGTGACTTCGTCTGCGGGCTGCACGAGGCTCGCGACCGGCGCGCCGTTGATGATGGTCCCGCTCACCGCCACGTTTCGCGTCGTGGCATCCGTGCTGGCGTGCGTGATGTTCCCGGCGCTCGTGCCGAGGGTCGAGCGCAGGAACCGCACGTAGATGGGCGTCGGAACCACCGTTCCGGAAGCCGGGATCAGGCTGACGCTGGACCCGAAGCCGCTGCCCGACGTGGTGGAGATCTGAAAGTCGGCCGGCGCGGTGATGACGATGTTGCCGGTCAGGTTGCCGCCCGAGACGGTGTAGGACTGCTCTGCCGATGGCACGTTGATCGTACTGGAGAAGGAGCTGAGCGTCCCGGAGGTCGAGATGTACGGCGTGGTCGGCGCAAGGCAGTAGCTGAGGGTCAGCTTGGGCCGGTTGGCCTCGGTGGCATTGTTCCTGGTGGCGAACTGCACGTCGGTGGAGCCTGTGCCATAGTTCTGGATGGTCAACCCGTAGTTCTCCACGGACCCATCCACCCAGCCCTGCACCACCGCCTGTCCCTCACTGTTCAGCGCCACCGTTCTGGCGCCGGTGGTGGCGAATGTCGAAGACCCCGCGCCCCACAGGTTGGCATCGTAGCGGTCCGAGGTGGTACTGGCCGCGCCGTTCGCACCCCAGGCGTTCGTGCCGTCATACGTCTGCCAGGTGGCGCCGTCCCCGGTCGCAGAGCCGCTCCCGGTGCCTTCCACCCAGGCGCGACGCATGTTGTACAGGTTGAACGCAGCGGAGCCAGCCGTGCTGACATACAACTGCAGGCTGGCTGACGAAATGGTTGCGTTCGCTGGAATGCTGCTCAAGTCCCAACGGATCAAGGAGCCGCGACCGCTGGTGCCAAGGGTCACCCGCATGTAGGTCTGCGCACCGTAGTTGTTCGTGTTGTTGTACGAGCTCATGTAGGTGTCTGCGGTCGCCACCAGCGATGCATCGTAACACAACGACGCCGTGCCACTGGCCGCCACATTCTTTGCGACGGCTCCCGCGCTGGTGTGGGTGATGTTGCCGCTGAACGTGCCCTCGACGCCGGTCAGGCGCACGTTGATGGTCGTAGTCCCGACCACGCCGCCGACCTGAGGCAACGTGACAGTGGTCCCGTAAACACCGCTGTCAGTCTTGATCTCGAAGCCGGACGGTGCGGTGATGACGATACCTTCGGTCAGCAGGTTGCCCGAAACGGTGTAGGTCTGGGCGGCCGAAGGCACGCCCGGCGTCGTGCTGAAGGGCGTCAGGGCGCCGGAAGTAGTGATCGTGGGACCGGCCGGGCCTTGGCTGTAGCACACCTCCAGGAGGGGCGCCAGAGTGGAACCATTGGTGCTGTCACGCGAGATGGCGCTGCGGTTCTGGGTCACGGTCGTCTGGCCGATCACGACCATGGCGTTGTTGGCAGCCCACCCCGGCTGATTGACGATCTCCTGGACGATGTCGGTTAGGGCTGACGTCTCGTAATCCGAGCCGCTCGTCCATTCCGCTATGCTCCATGTCGCCGAAGCGGTCGTCCTCGTCCGGCTCGTGACGTTGTTAGTGCTCGTGGTGAATGTGCTCGGGTTCGTGTCGAGCTGGCCCCACAGGGTCATGCCGGATGCTGTCGCACTGCTGGTCAAATTCGCACGGAAGGTGACATCCGCGCTGGTGATCGTGGCGCCCTGGGGCACATTGACGGTCAGGAAGCGCAGCCCCCACCAATTCAGCGTGCCTGTAGAACCCCCGCCATAGGCGCGATAGGTCTGGAGAGAGTGGGTGGACGTGTCGCCGTCGAGATCGACCGCGCCGTTGTCGTTGCGCTCTTCTGCGTCATCGGCGGATACGCTGATCCTGGACGTCACACAGACTTGATTAGACACGATGCCGGTGACTGCCACATCCACCTGCGCTGCGCCGCTGCTCGTGTGCGCGATGTTCCCGCCCCAGTTGCCGGCCGCCGCGCCGGTCAGGCGGACTGAAATGGTTGTAGGGTTGACCACGCCGTCGGTCTGGGGCAGCGCTATGGTGGGACCGTACGTGCCGCTATCCGTCTTGATCTCGAAGCCCGTCGGCGCCGTGATGCTGATATTCGCGGTCAGGTCGCTGCCCGAGACGGTGTAGGTCTGCGCGGCCGAAGGCGTGCCCGGCGTGGTGCTGAACGCAACCAGCGAGCTCACGCCGGTCGTGATCTCAGGACCGTTGACCTCCTCGTAGGTGTGCCGCACCGCGCCGGAGCTGTCGTAGTACTGGAACGTGATCGACGTGGCCGACGCGGTCAGCTTGATGGCGCCAGGAACCTCGGCCAGGCAGAATTCGCTGGTCGCGGTCGTGCTGCTGGTGCCGCACTCGCTGTGGCCCAAGCCAGAGGGGAGGGAGCCGCCGTAGCCGTCGATGAAATAGCGCACCATCTTGCCGCCGTCCGCCTTCGCGAGCCGCTCGAAGTGATGGTTGTGGCCCGAAATGACGAAGTCGATGCCGTACTGGCCGTAGGGCAGCTGAGAGGCAGCGATATCACCGTATTCACCGGTGGAGTACGGCGCCTGGTGCAGTACTGCGATGTTCCAGGCTGAGGTCGACGCGGCCGCTGCGGACTGCAACCAGGCAGTCTGGTTGTCCCACTCTGCCTGCGTGTACTGGTCACGATTGCCGTCGAGTATGAAGAAGTGCACATCGCCGGCCTCGAACTCGTAGCGACGCCGCTGTGGGTCGGCAGTGGTCGGGAGCCAGGTGAAGTACTGGTTGTAGGCCGCCAGGCCCAAGCCCATCGGGAGCGTCCCATAATCGTGATTGCCCAGCGAAGGCATGAAAGTCTGGGCAGTCACGTAGCTCCCGTAGTAGTTGCCGACACACTCCGCATAGCTGTCGCAGTTCTGATAATGGTAGTTGTCGCCGGCCGTCACGATGCGGGCCGGATTCCAGTCCGCGATCATGGAGGCGACAGACTGCTCCACCGTCTCGCCCGAGCCATAATCGCTCAGGACAGCGATGACCGTGGTGGCATCGGGCGCGTCTGGCGCGGCCTGGACTGCCGGGGCAGGCAGGGCGGAGAACAGGAGGGCAACAATGGCGAACAGGGCGAACGCGTTCGCCAGCTTCGAAGGACAGGGGCCAACAGCGAGTCTCATCAGAGGTGTCTCCTTCACGGGCGGCATGGTGCGACCAGGCCAGCGAAGGGACATCCGGCCACGGACGCGGTGGGTATATATGACGGTTGAGTGAACAACATGATCGTAGCAGCGCGGGGCCGATTTGTCAACTTACGTTTTGGTCGCGCACGCCTGCACAAACGCGCAGACGCCCCCGCAGGTGGTGATCTGCGGGGGCGTCCGTCCTTCCCCGATCCGCGTGAGGGGGATATCAGGGCGCCAGGGCCCCCGGCACGAGGACGAATCCGAACCGGCCGGTCCGCCGCGGCGAATTCGCCGACTCACCCACCCCGTTGACCGCGCGCACCAGGTAGTACCAGTTGGTCGCACCGGTCGAGCCGCCCGTATGGGTGTACGTGAATTCCGCATCCGTCGTCGCGCCCAGCAGGTCGGCAGGAGCCGGATCGAAGAACGGATCGTGGCTGCCGTAGACGCGATAGGCCGTGATGTCCGTCAGGTTCTCGTTCACATCGAGCGTGACCTCGTCCCACCCGAGGACGACGTCGCTGCCGCTCAGCGCGATCGACGTCACCACCGGCGCCTTGGGCAGCGCTGCGGGCGGCGGCGTGCAGTAGCTGATGGTCAGCTTGGGCCGGTTGGCCTCGGGCGTGCCTTCACTGGAGGTCGCCTCCCAGACATCCACGGTGGTCCCCGAGTAGTTCTGCATCGTCAGGCCATAGTTGGAGGCGGTGCCATCCAGCCAGCCCTGCACCACCGCCACGCCGGCCGCATTCAACGGGAACGTCCGGCTGCCCGTGACGTTGAAGTCTGCCGCAACCGCATCCCACAAGTTCGTGGTGTACCGGTCAGAGCTGGTGTTCTGCGCACCGGCCGTCCCCCAACTCCCTGTGCCTGTGCCGTAGTAATCCCAGGACGCTCCCGTGCCTGCCGCACCGTTGTTGGTGCCCTCCACCCAGGCCTGGCGCATGTTGTACAGGCCATACGCGTAGTTGGACGCCTGCGTCACGTTGAACGTCATGCTCGCCGCGCTGATCGTGACACCCGCTGGAACTCCATCCAGCAGCCACTTGAACAGCGCACCGGTGAGCTGGCCGTCAGTGCTGCCCTGCTGATAGAATGGATTGACCCGGACCAGGGCGGACCCGCCGTAGTTGTACGCACTGCGCGTGTTGCCGCTGCGCATGTGCGTGTCTTCCGCCACGACCAGGGACACGTCGAAGCACCATCCTGCCGTGCCGCTGACAGCCACATTCCTGGTGGTCGCGTTCGTGCTGGTGTGGACGATGTCGCCGCTCCACGTGCCGGCCGCGCCGGTCAGGCGGACATAGATGGTCGTTGCAGGAACCGTGCCGCCGGATTGGGCCAGGGTGCGGCTGGAGTAGTAGTTCGTGCCGTCCGTCGAGATCTCGAATCCGGCCGGCGCGGTGATGCTGATGTCACCCTCCAGGTTGCGGCCCGAAACGCTGTAGGTCTGGGCGGACGAGGGCGTGCCCGGCGTGGTGCTGAAGGGCGTCAGGGCGCCGGAAGTAGTGATCGTGGGACCGGCAACGACGCAGTAGGTGACGTTGAGCCTGGGCCGGTTGGCCGTCGTCGCGTTCTCCGAGGATGAGAAGAAGACGGCATTGGTCGTGGTGCCCGAGTAGTTCTGCATGATCAGGCCGTGGTTGTCGATCGTGCCGTCGATCCAGCCCTGGACCACGGCCGCGCCCGCGGCGTTGAGCGCCTCCGTCTTGCTGCCCGTGCTCGAGAAGCTGGTCGTGCCCGCGCTCCACAGGTTCGTGTCGTACCGGTCCTCCGTCGTGCTCGCGGCGCCGGCCGTCCCCCAGTTGGACGTGCCATTATAGGTGTTCCAGTTGGAGCTGGTCGTCGAGCTGGTGCGGTTGCCCGTGCCCTCGACCCAGGCCCGGCGCATGTTGTAGAGATTGAACACGAGCGGGCTCGCGTCCGAGACGTACAGGGAGAGGCTCGCGGACGAGACGACCGCGTTGGCCGGAATGCTGCTCACGTCCCATTTCAGGAGCGACGTCCGGCGGCCGGTGCCGGTGGTCGCGTCCACGTGCAGCTCGGTGCTGCCGCCGTTGTTGTAGTCCGTGTTGGCAGCGCTCAGGTAGTTGTCTTCCGCGGCCACCAGGTTGGCGGTCGTGCACTCCTCGTTAGCATCCTGTGTGTACGTGTGCCGCACCGTGCCGGAGCTGTCGTAGTAATCGAACGTGATCGACGTGTCCGACGCGGTCAGCTTGATGGCGCCAGGAACTTCAGCCAGGCAGAATTCGCTGGTCGCGGTCGTGCTGCTGGTGCCGCACTCGCTGTGGCCCAAGCCAGAGGGGAGGGAGCCGCCGTAGCCGTCGATGAAATAGCGCACCGTCTTGCCGCCGTCCGCCTTCACCAGCCGCTCGAAATGGTGGTTGTGGCCCGAGATGACGAAATCGATGCCGTACTGGCCGTACGGCAGCTGGGAAGCGGCGATATCGCCATAATTGCCGGTGGAATAGGGCGCCTGGTGGATGACTGCGATGTTCCACGCCGACGTCGAGGCGGGCACGGCGGTCGACAGCCACGTGCTCTGCGTGGCCTGGTTGCCGTTGCCGTCGAGGATGAAGAAGTGCACGTCGCCGGCCTCGAAGTCGTACCAGCGCCGCTGCGCATCCGGGCTGGTGGGCAGCCACGTGAAGTAGCTGTTCCAGGCGGTCAGCCCGACGGTGCTGTCGTAGTCGTGGTTGCCCATCGCGGGCATGAAGGTATGTGCAGTGACGTAAGATCCGTAGTAGTTGCCGACGCAGGTGGGATAGGTACTGCAGCTCTGGTAGTGGTAGTTGTCGCCGGCCGTCACGATGCGGGCCGGATTCCAGCCGGCGATCATGGTGGCGACGGTCTGCTCGAGGGTGGTGCCTGAGCCGTAATCGCTCAGGACGGCAATGACAGTGGTGGCGTCAGGCGCGTCCGGCGCGGCCTGGACTGCCGGTGCTGCCAGGCCGGAGAACAGGAGGGCAACGATGGCGAACAGGGCGAACCAGTTCGCCGGCTTCGGGGCACGAGGGTGGCGACATGATTCCATTGGACTCACTCCTCCAAAGGCGAAGGTGCGCCCTGGCCGGCCGTCGGGCGGTCGCGACGACAGCACTGCACCAGGACGCGGCGGGATGTTAAGAATGGGTGAACATGTTGATAATACGCCTGAAGAGCCGCCCTGTCAACCGTGCGACGCGGAATCACACAGAGATGATGTTTTTGGCAAGTAAGTCATTGTCACGCGAGAGGAAATGGAGGGGCCGTTTCGACGCAGTCGGGGCCGGGCATGATGGTCTGCCCGGCCCTGAAAGGGGGGATAGGGGGTAGGAGAGGCGCCACAGGGGCGGCACACCCCTCAGATCAGGGTGTGCTGCCCGGCACGAGGACGAATCCGAACCGGCCGGTCCGCCGCGGCGAATTCGCCGACT
>CAZMIS010000230.1:0-7357 GCA_964566325.1 uncultured Anaerolineales bacterium | reverse complement strand
CCCTGCACACGTACACCCACGGCGCGTCCCCCTCGCTGATCACGTCGGAGGAGAAGCTGGGCGATCCGCGCTTCGCGCAGCGGCGCTTCCACTTCCGCGCCTACCAGGACTTCATGGCCGCGATCCCGGCCGCCATGAGAACCCTGCCCGTCTACATCACGGAGACGAACCAGGGGGACAACGCGTGGGAGAACGCCAATTCCGGCTGGGTGCGCGCGGCGTACGGCGAGATCGACGCGTGGAACAGGGGGCACGAACAGACCATCCGGTCGCTCCTGCTCTATCGCTGGCCCCGCGTGCAGGGGGACCGGTGGGGCATCGAGGGGCTGGGGGGCGTCATCGAGGACTTCCGCCAGGCGCTGGGCTCGCAGTACCGGTGGGCGCCCGAGGCCGAGGACCCCTGGGCCGACCTGGCACGCCGCGTCGCAGAGCTGGAGCAGAGGGCAGCGCAGCTGCAGTCCGCGCTGGCCGCCCTGCGCCAGGCCGCCGCGGACGCGCGCGCGCTGCGCGAGGCGGCGGAGAGGATCGCGGCAGGGACCGCGGGCGCCGCTGCGCTGCGCGCGGAGGTCGGCGCGGTGGCGGCGCGCATCGCCGCGCTCGAGGCCGCGGTGGGGGCGCCCCCGCCGGATGCCCCGCCCGACGGGCCGCCCGGCGGCCCGGTCATCACGGACCTGATCGGCCGGCTGCCGGCGGGACCCGGTGCACCGTACCCCGCGCGCAGCCTCGCGTCGATCCGGCGCGTCATCCTCCACCACACCGTCACCTCGGGCAGCGTCACGCCGGAGCGCCTGGCCCAGGTCGCGATCGGCCGCGGGCTGCCGGGCATGACTTATCATTATGTCATCTCAGGAGACGGCACGATCTACGCCACGCAGCCGCTCGACGCCGCCGTCCAGCAGACCAACACCGCCGCAGCGAATGTGGACGGGGTCGGCATCGCGCTCGCGGGCAACTTCCAGGCCGCCGCACCGCCCGCGGCCCAGCTCGCGGCCGCGGCCCGGCTGATCGCGCACCTGTTGCCGCGCTTCGGCCTGGGTGCGGACGCGGTGACCGGCCGCCGGGAGATCGAAGCCACCGCGTCGCCGGGCGACCAGTGGCTGAGCGGCGCCAGGTACAAGGAGTCATTGTTGGCGCAGGTCGCCGCCCTGCTCGCCTCGGCGGAGGACGATGCTGAGGCCCTGAAGCGCCAGATCCGGGCGCTCGAGGCCCAGGCCGCCGCGCTGGCGGCCCAGGTGGCGAGCCTGGAGGCCCAGGCCGCAAGCCTGGGGGGCCAGATCGACTCCCTCGGCCAGCAGCTCGCCGCGGCCGTGGCCCGCGCGGAGGGACTGCAAGGGGAGGTCGCGGCCCTGACCGCGCAGGCGGGCCAGGTGGCCCCGCTCAAGGCCCGCGTGGCCGACCTGGAGGGGACGGTCGCCAGCCAGGCAGCGGAGATCGACCGGCTGCGCGGGCTGCTCGGCGGCGCCACTGGTGGCGGCGCCACGGGCGGCGGCGCCACGGGCGGCCGCGTGCCAAAGCCGGAGATGCTCGACGTGGTGGACCAGCTGCCGAAGCACCCCACCCTGCCGCCGTACGCCCAACGCACGCGGCCCATCTCCACCATCGTCGTGCACCACACCGACACGGCCAAGACCACGACCGTGCAGCAGATCGCGCAGTATCACGTGTTCGGCGAGCGGAAGAGCGCGAGCGGTGACATCATCAAGGCGCAGTGGCCCGGCGTCGGCTACCACTTCATCATCTCGCCGGACGGCGTGATCCACCGTTGCCAGCGCGAATCCACCCGCTCGTACCACGTGGGGGGCGATCCGAACGACACCAGCGTGGCCATCAGCCTGATCGGCCGCTTCATGACGAAGAACTACGACGGCACCGACCGCGCGCCGGAAGACCGGGTGCCGACGCCCGAACAACTGCGCAGCGCGGGTCGTCTCGCCGCCTGGCTGATGCAGGAGCACAAGATTCCCCCCGAGCAGATCAAGGGCCACCGCGACGTGTGGCCCAAGGCCACCGTCTGCCCGGGCGAGCACTGGAAGACCGGCCTGAACTGGTATCCCCGCCTGATCGAAGAGGTCGAGGCCGCGCAGACGGCCACCGGCGGCCTGCCGCGCATGCCGCTCTACCTGCTGCTGTGGGACCACGGCGCCACGTGGGCGGAGAGCGATTGGCGCAGTGCACAGGGTTACATCGCCGCCTTCCGGCCGACCGCCGGTTTCCGCACGGACGACGCGCTGCATGCCGCACACGTCGTCATCGTGGGCGGCCCGGCCGGCGTCTCGGGCGAGGACGAGGCCCGGCTGAAGGCGGCCGGCTGCGACGTCCACCGCCTGAACGGCGCGAACGAGGCCGAAACGCAGGCCATGCTGGACGCGCTGGTCCGTGCCGGCACGCCGTGGCCCGGCGCGGCTACGCGAAAAACCCCCACCCTTGCCCGGGAGACGCTCGAGGCGTTCGCCGCAGAGGACATCCTGGGCTTCCCCGACGAATGGACGATGCCCGACGGATGGTCGTTCGAGGGGGGTGCAGGGCTGGAGATGAGGGACGCCACGCCGGCCAGGATCATCGTGCCTGTGCCGGGCGCCGGGCAGGAGGAGCGGCGATGAACAAGCTGGGCTTCTACATCGAAAACACTACGGTGCCCTTCATGCGGGATGCGCTGGTCAAGGTGAAGCCGCCCGTCCTGCTGATCCATGCGGGCGATCGTGGTCTGCTACGCGAAATCCGCAGCGGCCTCTCGCCCGACTCATTCGTCGTCGGCCGCATCTTCGTCGACCCGCCCCAGCAGGACGCGTGGCTGACCGGGGGCGATCCGGAGGGCGCAGGCCGCGCGTTCGCGGACCGCATCGCCGGGTACGACTTCCAGCTGGCAAAGGAGCGCGGGGCCAACGGCCGGCTCCTGATCGACGCGTGGATGGGCCTCAACGAGCCGGTGAAGGGGCCCGCCGCATTCGTCGACTGGCAGCCCGACGCAGAGACGCTGGCGCGCTACGACGCGCTCGACCGGTTCCAGGCCGCGTTCCTCGACCGGCTGCGCGGTGAGGGACTGGAGGGCGTGGCCTTCAGCTTCGCCGCGGGCAACTTCGTCGCCGCCAACCACGTCGCGCCCTACTTCCCGCGTTCGCTCGCCGCGTACACCTACCTGGCCTTCCACGAATACGGCTGGCCGGCACTGATGCCCCGGGCAGGGACCGCCACCGCCGCGCTCCTCTACCGCGAGGTGATGCAGGGCATCCGGGATCGCTACGGGCCGCGGCACGTGGTCATCATCACCGAGGCGGGGCTGGCGCGCATGTACCGCCACCCGGAGTTCCCCCCGGGCGACGTGGGCTGGCTCTACCCCGGGGAGACGATCCCCGAGGCGCAATACTGGGAGTCGCTGCAGTGGTACAACGGCGAGATGGCCCGCGACGATTACGTGATGGGCGCCTGTCTCTACCAGGTGGGCCACAGCGGCGCGTGGGAGACGTTCCGCCACCTCGGGGTGGACAACGCGGGGCAGCCGATCCTGCTGATCGACAGGATCGCGACGCTGGGCACGGCCGCGCCCGCGCCGGGACCGGGGGAGACGCCCATCCCGCCGTCGGAGCCCGCGGATGAGCGGGAGGCACTCCTGCAGCGCGTCGCAGCCGTGCAGGCCGCGCTCGGGGACGCCCGTGCGCAGGCCGACGCATTTGCGGCCGACCTGGGGGCCAGCCGCGCCGCGCTCTCCCGCGCGCGGGAGGCCCTCGGGGCCGGGCCGGCGGCCGGGGAGATCGCTGGCCTCCTGCTTCGGCTCGACGTGTTGGGGTCCGCATCCACCTCTGCAGCGCAGGCGGCGGAGATCGCCGCGCTGCGCGTGCAACTCAACGCCGCGCTCCCCGCGGCCGCTGCGCTCGATGGGTTGCGCGGCGACCTGGTGCGCGAGGAGGCGCGCCTCGCTGCGCTGGAGGGCCGCCGGGCTACGGTGGAGGGTACGGCGGCGTCCGCCGGGGCGCTGTTGGCGAACGCGGGCGTGCTCGAGGCCGAGATCCGGGGCAAGGTGGCCGCGAGCCTGGCCGGACGTCCGGGCTTGGAGGCTGCCGGAGAGCTAGCCTCCGGCATGCCGCGACCGCATGTGGAGGTCGTCGACGCCGCGTGGGACGCGCCACCAGCGCGGGCGCGCGAGGCCATCCGCCGCATCGTCGTGCACCACACCGGTACCAGCTCAGGGCTTTCGGCCGCGGCCGTCATCCGCCGCCAGCTGTCACGCGGCAAAGGGGACGGGGGCTATCACTACCTTGTCACGCGGGACGGGACGATCCACCAGCTCAACGCGCCCCACACGATCGTCAACCAGTCGCGCGTCCACGCGGTCGATCGGGACGCGGTGGCCGTCGCGCTGGTGGGCGACTTCGACCTGGCCGCGCCCGGCGCGGCGCAGCTCGCCGTCGCGGCCGAGCTGATCGCGCATCTCATCACCGGGCTCGGCCTGGCGCCCGACGCCATCGTGGGCCGCAGCGAGGTCGAGCGCGGGACGACGTCGCCCGGGCTGCAGTGGGCGCAGGGCGTCGGCTACCGGGTGGACCTGCTCGCCCTCGTGCGGCGGGTGTTGGGGTTGCAGTAAGACGACAACGCTGGCGGTCACGGCGAACGCCGCGGGCGGCGCGGCGGGGTGTCACGTTGGGGACGGATTGAAGATTGAAGATTGAAGATCGCATTCCCGGCCAATCTGTAATCTGTAATCTTCAATCTTCAATCGGCAACGTATGTCAACGTGCCGGTCTCGCCCGCCCCCGGCGCGGTCAGCCGCACGTACGGGCTCACCTGCACCACCAGCACAGTCCAATACAGCTGTGATCCCCTGAAGCTGCCGTTGGCGTAGAGCGGGTCCAGGTTGATGTCGAGTGACGCGCCGGTGGTGGGCGGCGCCAGTCCCCGAGCGGCCACGGCGGGCTCGTCGCTGTTCCACCACACCACCTCATACCCTGCCCCCTCCGGCAAGGGGCCCGTCGCCAGCCACTCGAAGCGCACCACCCCGCTCACCTGCCGTCCTGGCGCAGGCGCAACCAGCGCGGGAAAGCTGACGAACCCCGCGGTGATGCCCGGTGCGTCCGTCGCCCGGACGACGGCAGGCGTCCGCGTGGGTGCGCGGGTGGGCGGGCGGCGCGTGGCCGTCGGCGTGGGTGCGGGCGTCGGGGTGGCGGTTGCGGGCGCGCGGAGCACGATGACGGGCAGCCGCGTGGGCGTGTGCGTCGGGCTGGGCGTCATGGTCGGCGTGGCAGATGCGGTGGGCGTCGCTGGGGCCGCCAGCGGCGCTGTTGCCGCCAGCGGCGCTGTCGCTGCCGGCGTTGCTGTTGCGCTGGGCGTCACCGAGGGGCTGGGCGTCGGGGTTGGAGAAGGTGCCCCGGCCGGCGAAGCAGTCGGCGTCGGGCTCGCCGCAACGGACGTGACCGGCGCCGGCGGTGTGGTCAGAGGTGACAGGGCCGAACTTCCAGCGGTGGCTGCCGGCAGGCCCGGCGACTCAGCCGGCGCGACCGCAGCCACGACAGCCGTCGCGGCGCCGAGGGGACCCCCCCCCCTGTCCTCCAGGAAGCGCAGCGCGAGCCACGGTGCGGCAAGGCTTCCCACCACGACCAGGATGACGATGACGATTCCGGGAACCGGATCATGCCTCAGCTCGCGACCCATGCGCTTCCGTTCCTGATGAGATGTATCGTTCTAGCCGGCAGGATAGGATAGTTGTGGCGATCGGTCAAGACCACGAGAAAACTGGCGCCCGACGGACGACTAGCGACCGTAATACATCTTGCCCGCTGGCGAGGCGCCGGGCGCGGTCAGGCGGACGTACGGGTCCGTCCGCACCACCAGCACGGTCCAGAAGAGCGCTGTCCCGTGAAAGTTGTCCGAAATGGCCGGTGCATCGAGATCGGCCACGAGCGACTCGTCACGGGTCGGCGCGGCCACGCCGCGCGCGGCGTCGGGCGGCTCGTCCTCGTTCCAGACGACGACCTCGTACGCGGCGCCTGGCGGGAGCGGGCCGGACCCCTGCCAGCGGAAGGTCACCAGCCCGGTGACGGTCTGATCCCGGACCGGAACGATCAGTGCAGGCGGCAGCGCCGCGATGGCTGCAGGTGTGGGCACGGCCGTCTGGGCCACCGGCGCGCCTGCCGGCGCGGCTGCCGGCGACGTGGCCGGCGGGCCGGCCGGCGACGCCGCCGGTGCGGCAGTCGGCTGAGCCGTTGGCGCGGTCGTTGGCTCGATCGCGCGGGTCGCCGTGGGGGCCAGTCGCAACACGACGGCGACCCGCGTCTGCGTCGCGGTGGGTGATTCGGGGGGCAAGGCCGGTGCCTGCCGCGTCGCCGATTGTGATGGAGACGCCGAAGGCTTCGGCAGCGTTTTTCCGGCAACGGGGCGCGCGGCCGCAGGCGACGGCGTAGACGCCGCGCCCGTGGCAATTGCGCTGGCTGCAACGGCGGCTCGCGTGTTTGCCGCCGTTGCCGTGCCCGCGCGCCGGGTGGGCGTCGCGGTGCTCGTGAGCGAGGCCTGCAGCGACGCGGGCATGGTAGACGGAGCGGGCCGGCCGCCGGCCAGCCCGCCGGCCAGCGCGCCGGAAATCACCCACGGAATGATCAGGGCGAGGAGGAGGATGGCCCCCGTCATCAGCGGGACCGCGGCGTTGCTGCGGCGACCCGGCCGCGGGGCCAACCACTCACTCAGGCGTCCGAACAGTGTCTGTCTCACAGGCTGGTCACATCTCTCCTGCTTGTCGTCGGCCGCCGGGACGCAGATACCGTCAGCCGAGCGCACTATACTGTATGGGCATGCACAGCGTCAAACGTCGACGAATTGAAGATTGCAGATTGAAGATTGAAGATCGCATTCCCGGCCAATCTGTAATCTTCAATCTTCAATCGGCTACTTTCCCCGCATCTGCGCGGCGATCCGGCCCCAGCTGAGGCTGGTCGATGACAGCAGCGTGTCGGCGCGGAAGAAGCGCGCGGCCAGCAGCACGAACAGGTAGGCCGTGACGAGGAGGCCGGCCAGCGCGACGATCGGCTGCCACGCAGGCACGTCGCCCACGGCGAGCCGCGTCATCATCGCGGATGGCGCGCTCAGGGGAAACAGGCTCAGCGCGGTGGCAATCGGCCCGTGCGGGTCATTCGTGAAGACGCTGTTCAGCCACAGCGGGATGAGCAGCGGGATGAGCATGATGAAGGTGAACTGCGAGCCCTCACGCATGGTCGGTGCGATCGCGCCCAGCGCGCCCAGCGCCGACGCATAGACGATGTAGCCGAGCAGGAAGAAGATCAGCGCCCACACGAAGAATCCCGGGCTGAGCGCCGCCCCCGCCAGGGCGCTCACAGCCACCGCGCCCCCGAGCAGCGCAAGCTGCCCGCCGCCC
>CAZMIS010000229.1:0-7373 GCA_964566325.1 uncultured Anaerolineales bacterium | reverse complement strand
CCGCCGATCACGAGGGCTGCCGTGGGAGACGTCATCCAGGTCAAGGTGACGCTGGTCGCGCCGTACTCGTCCTACTATGTGATCGTGGAGGATCCGCTCCCCGCGGGGACGGAGGCGCTGGACACCAGCCTGCGCACTACGAGCGAAACCGTTGCCGGACCGGAGGTCGGGAAGGGAACGGTCGGCGACGGCATCGACTCGGGCTGGTGGTGGACGCCGACGCACGTCGAGCTGCGGGACGAGAAGGCGGTGCTCTTTGCCACCGAGCTTGAGCCGGGAACCTACGAGTTTACGTACACGATCCGGGCCAGCCTGCCCGGTGAGTACCTGACGTTGCCGGTCACGGCACACCAGATGTACTTCCCGGAGGTGTGGGGCCGGGGCGCAGGCGGCGAATTCGTGGTGACGGAGTAGGCCGGCCGCTAGCCCATCGCTACGACGAAGGCCAGCGCCAGGCCGCCATCATGTGCGAGGCTGACCGCCCAATCGGTCAGTCCTCGCCGGGCGGCCAGCGCGGCCGCAGCGCCCGAGAGGCGCAGCCCCGGACAGCCGCAGTCGTCCTGCACAACCTCGATCTCCTGAAACGCCACCGCGCCGATGCCCGTCCCCAGCGCCTTTGCCGCGGCCTCCTTGGCCGCCCAGCGTGCCGCGAGGGAGGCGGGCCGGCCGCCGCAGTCTGCCAGCTCCCCCGGTGTAAACACGCGGCGCAGGAATCGCTCGCCGTACCGTTCGACCGTGGCCGCGATGCGCTCGATCTGCACCAAGTCCGTGCCTGCGACGAGGGCCATGTGCCGGCTAACCCTCGGTCTCAGGCCCGGCAATCGCGACGATATAGCGCGTTGGGTCGAGATAGCGGCGGGACACGGCCTGAACCTGTGCGGCCGTCACGCCTTCGATCAAATGCTCATACCGCCACAGGTAGTCCAGCCCGAGCTGGTGCCACTCCAGATCCACCAACAGGCTGGCCACCCCGTCATTGGTTTCGAGCTGTAGTGGCAGCGAGCCGACCAGGAACCGCTTGCTGTCCTGAAGTTCATCCTCCGGCACCAGCTCATCCTGCAATCGCCTGATTTCGTCCAGCATTGCTGCCTGCGCCCGCTGGACGTTGGCCGGATTGACGCCCGCGATCGCCAGCCACGTGCCGCGCTCCCGATCCCCGCTCATGTGCGAATAGGCGTAATAGGCCATGCCCTGGCGCTCACGCACGTTGGCGCCGAGCCGGCCCATCATGCCAAAGACGCCGAGGACCGTGTTCGCCAGCCGCGCTGCGTCGTATTCCTCATCCAGGCGGCGCAACCCATGCCATCCCATGATGATGTCGGACTGCGACTTGTCCGCCATGACGACATGCCGCCGGCGCACGCCGGTCAGCGGCCTGAGCGGATCCAGTGCGGGGCGAGCCGGTCGTTGGCCGCTCCAATCTCCGAACGCTTCCTCGACCCGACGAACCGCCTCCTCTGCCTTCAACGCGCCGACGACCGCGACCACCATGCCCTGGGGGCGGAAGAACTGCTCGTAGAACCCGACCAACGACTCGCGCTGGATGGCGGCCAGCGACTCGCGCGTGCCCAACATGTCGCGACCCAACGGATGCTTGCCGTACATCAGCTCCCTGAACGCCCGCCCCGCCATCTGTCGCGTGTCATTCTCGCGCTCTGCCAGCGCGGTCAGCCGCATGCCGCGAACCCGCTCGATGTACTCGGTGGGGAACGCGGGCATGCGAAGCTCCTCGGCGAGAAGCCCCAGCACGGTGTCCAGGTCTTCGGCGAGCGACTTCGTGGAGAAGGAGATCGCCTGCCGGTCCGGACCGAACCCGATGGAAGCGCCCAACCCTTCGATCGTCTCGCTGATCTCGGCGAACGTATGCCGCGTGGTGCCCCGCGACAGCATGCCCGCGACGAACGAGGCAAGGCCCGGCAGGCCAGCCGGTTCGTCCAGGTTACCCGCGAGCAGGTAGCCCTCGACCACCACGGACGGCGCGCTCCAGTTCTCCCGGGCCAATACGATGATGCCGTTGGGCAGCACGCGGCGCAGGATGTCATCCGGCCCGGGCAGAGACGCCTTCGGCGCAGGCGAGGCAACGACGTCGCCCGGTAAATGGGAACGGTGCAAACGATAGCCCCTGATCATAGTGCCTCGCTTCCGATGGTTTCGCCCTCTTGCTCCGGGTCCTGGCCGCCGGCCTCTTCATCTTCCTCGCCTGGTTCCATCTCGCTCTCCCACGCCACGTCGTTGCCCGTCGGAACGTACCAGCCCACGTTGCGCTGCGAGGGCTTCAGGTAGAGTGCAGCCACGCGTTGCACGTCCTCCGCGGTGACGGCGCTGAGGCGCTCCAGGTAGTTTTCGAACCACCCGATATCGGCCACGACCTCCGAGAAACCGAGCCAGTGCGCCTGGTCCGTCACGCTTTCGCTGGAGTAGGCAAACTGGGCCCGCGTCTGCTTGATCGTCTTGAGCAGTTCGGCGCCGCTGACGGGTTCGTCGATGACTCGCTGGATCTCGGCGAGCAGCGCGGCCTCGACCTCCTGCAGCGTCCGGCCGTCCCGAGGGGTGGCCGAGAAGCTGAAGAGGAAGGGGTCCACCGTCGACGCAACCGAACAGCCGACGTCGGAGGCCAGCTCGGTTTCGACCAACGCCTTGTACAGCCGGGAGCTCCGATTGCCGCCACCGCCCCCCCACAGCGACATGCCCTTCGCACCGCCCAGAATGGCATCGAGGACGACGAGGGGGTAGTAGTCATCGTGCGTCGCGTTGGGCGCACGATAGCCGAGCTCGATGTACGGCGTGGCGCCCGGACCCTCGACCATGACGCGGCGTTCCCCGCGTTGCGGCGGTTCGGTGGTCGTGAAACTGGGCAGAGCCGGCCCGGGTGGAATGGCGCCGAACAGCTCCTCGATGCGAGCCAGCATGGCATCGCCTTCGAAGTCACCTGCGACCGCCACGATGGCGTTGTTCGGCGCGTAATAGGTACGATAGTACTCGTACAGCTGGTCGCGCGTCATGCGCTCGAGATCCGCCTGCCAGCCGATGACCGGGTTGCGGTAGGGGTGCGCCTGAAATGCCGCAGCGGTCACCGCCTCGCTCAACAGGAAGCCGGGGCTGTTCTCGTTGCCCTGGCGCTCCGAGATGATCACGGTGCGCTCGAGCTCTGTCTCCTGGGCGTCGAACACCGCGTGGGTCATCCGATCCGCCTCGACGCGCAGGGCCAGGTCGATGCGATTCGCCGGCAGTGTCTCGAAGTAAGTGGTGAAGTCGATCCAGGTCATTCCGTTGAACATGCCGCCTTCACGCGACACGGCCTTGTCGAACTCCCCTTGCGGGTAGGACGGCGTGCCCTTGAATAGCATGTGTTCGACCCAATGAGAGATCCCAGTGGCGCCGGAGCGCTCGTTCCGGCTGCCGACCCGGTACCACACCCAGAAGCTGGTGACCGGTGCGTGGTGCATCTCCCGCATCACGACGGTCAGCCCATTGTTGAGCACTGTTTTGCGGATGCCGCCTGGCTTCGTCAAGGTTCCACCTCCGAAGATGGCGAAGGACGGAGTCCACCAGTGGGCCTTCGTCCTTCGATCGACTGGTTATCGCGCTGTCAGCGTGATCGCTGCGATCATGCCTCGTGGCCGCCCTGGTTGTAGCCGCGGCCGATGCCGCGGTACAGGAACCCGGCCTCCCACATGGTGTTTGGCTCGTATACGTTGCGCCCGTCGATGAAGACCGGCGTTCGCATGAGAGAGCGGAGGCGCGCCAGGTCAAGGTGCTTGAACTCGTTCCATTCGGTCATCAGCACCAGTGCGTCGCACCCTTCGGCCAGCTCATACGGATTCTTGCACAGGGTCAGCTCGGGCATCACGCGCTCGACCACCGGCATCGAGACGGGATCGTAGCCCTGCACTGCGGCGTTTTCGCGCAGGAGCATGTTGGCCACGTCGATCGCAGGCGCGTCGCGCATGTCGTCGGTGTTGGGCTTGAAGGCGAGTCCCAGCAGGCCGATCTTCTTGCCATCCAGCCCGCCGAGCTGCTCGCGCAGTTTGTGAACGATCATGCGGCGCTGATCCCGGTTGATCTCCATCACCGCGCGCAGCAGCGACGGATGTGCGCCATGGAGCAGCCCCATGTACTCGAGCGCCTTCACGTCCTTCGGGAAGCAGGAGCCACCGTAGCCGACGCCTGCGTCCAGGAACGCACGGCCGATTCGCTTGTCGTAGCCCATGCCTGCGGCCACTTCCTTGACGTCGGCCCCGAGCTTCTCACAGATGTTGGCGATCTCGTTGATGAACGAAATGCGCGTGGCGAGAAACGCGTTGGACGCGTACTTGATCATCTCTGCGGTGCGCAGGTCCGTCAGGACGATCGGTGCGCGCAGCGGCAGGTGCAATTGCGCGACCTTCTCGGCCGCCTCGCGGTCCAGCGAGCCGAGCACCACCCGGTCCGGGCTCATGAAGTCGGCCAGTGCAGAGCCCTCCCGCAGGAACTCGGGGCACGAGACGACCGAGAACGGGATCGGCTCCGGCTGGTGCCGGCGGATGATATCGGCCACCCAGTCGCCGGTGCCGACCGGCACCGTGCTCTTGTTGATGATGATAAGCGAGTGATCCATGACGCTGGCGATCGTCTCGGCGGCCATGCGCACGTACTGCAGGTCAGCCTCGCCGTCGACGCCCGAAGGCGTCCCGACCGCGATGAAGACGAACTCGGCATCGGCCAGCCCGGCCTCATAGGAGGTCGTGAAGTGGAGCCGGCCCGCAGCCACGTTGCGGCGGACCACTTCTTCCAGGCCCGGCTCGTAGATGGGAACGCCGCCCTCCTCCAGGATCTGGATCTTCCGTGCATCGATATCGATACAGGTCACCCTGTTTCCCAGGTCGGCAAAGCATGTGCCCGTCACAAGCCCGACATATCCGGTGCCGATTACGGCGATGTTCTTCATGGGTCCAGGTTTCTCCTCTCCACAGGGGTCGATTCGCGTTCAAAGTCCCGCCAGTGCACGCCCTGTCGCCACATGTAATATCCGCCCAGCAGGGTGATGGGGAACCAGAGCGCAGCATGCAGGACGATAGTATACCCGAAAGCAAGGTCGTAGTTAATATCGAGGGCCTCGAGCACACGCGCGCCCACCTCGAAGGTGCCGATGTAACCGGGCGCGGACGGCAGGGTGGTGGTCAGGTTGACCACGCCGTTCATCAGCATCAGGCCGATGAAGCTGACCACGAATGCAAACGCGTGCATCACGAACCAGTACTTGACCGTCTCGAGCAGCCAGATGACGATGGAGGTGAAGAATACCATCAGTACATCGCGCGGGCTGCGCAGAAAATGCAGGCCGGCCATGAACCGCTCGAAGAAACTGTCAGCCGGGCCGCGCAAGCGCTGCGGCAGCAGCCGGCTGCTCAGGAACCGGTAGAACCGGTTTGCCCGATTGGGATCGAAGGCCATCCACAGGAAGATGAGCAGCGCGGCGAAGAAGAACACGCTGGCCACGACGACGGTCAGCCGGTAGATCGACGGGATGTGTTCGACGCCGACGAACGGCAGAGCGAAGAAGACGAACACGAGCATGACGAGGCCGTCGAAGATGCGCTCGATGATGATCGTCGCCAGCGATGCGCTGACGCTGATGCCTTCGTTGCGGCGCAGGACGAACGCCCGGATGACTTCGCCCGCGCGTGCGGGGTAGACGTTGTTGCCGAAGTACCCGATGCAGACGATCGGGAAGAGCCTGCCCAGCGAAATGGCCTTCAGGGGCCGCAGCAGGTAGTGCCAGCGCCAGGTCCTCGCCCACACCGCCACGAAGTAGACGAGCACGCCCGGGATGATCCAGCGGTAATCGGCCGACGACAGGTACTGGCCAACCTTATCCAACTCGAGGCCGCGCAGGGCCAGCCAGATGAAGAAGACGCTGACGAGGATGCCGAACAGGATCTTCCAGTTCTTGCGAAGAAGTGCCATTCCTCTGTCTTTCTAACGAAAAGAACGGGCGGAACCGTCCACCGCAACGCGTGCTGCGCCTGGCAGGCCCGCCCGATCGGGAGACGCTATGTGAGGTTCGCCTAGACGTCGACCGTGTGCTGTTGCGCCAGGGCCACTCCTGCCCTTGTCAGCACCTTCTCGATCGACATGACGTGGCTGCAAACGCCGCGCTGGCCAAAGAAGTCACACCCACACGTCCACACCCCGTTACGAAAAGTCACCTCATAGCTCTGATGCTTGCCTTCGAAGTACACGGTAAAGTCTGCAAAGGTCATTCGTTCCGGTTCAGAAGCGTACTCACGTGCCTTGCTGATCTTGGCGATCATCGCCGAATCCATCATGCGGCCTCCTTGTGCGAAGGGCATTCCACTGCCATGCTCTGCATGGCAGACGCAAAAAGCACCGCAACGCACGACGTTGTGGTGCCTTCGAAATGGGATATAGTCTGTCTTTCGACTTCCACGCAATTCTGCATGGCCTGCTTTCTTCATGGCGCTCCGCGCCACCACGGCCCGAAGGACGTGCACAGTGATCTGAAGACGCCCTCAGTATACGCCCCGGAGGGACGATTGTCAAACACATTGACCTACGGCAAGCCAACGGTTGGCCTACAATGCGGCCGGAGTGACTGCGGACGGAGGCGAGCCCTAATCTGCGGCCGGATCAGCGTCCGAGCCGGTGAGCAGATAGACGGGATAGCCGCGGGCATTCTGCTGCGTGACCCTGAGCCCGACGCCGCCCTGCCGCGAGCGGAGTTCCTGCGAGGCCTCGAACAGCTGCTGGGCCAGGGCCGCCTCGGCCGCCTGGTTCGGGAAGAGGCCCAACCGCACCATCAGCGCGCCCTGGCGCAACAGCTCGATCCGGGCGGGCAGCGCCTCGACCGCGTCCAAGGTGTCGAGTTGCTGGCCATAGCCGTTGATCAGGTCGGTGTGAGCCTCGCTGAGCGCGCTCTCGATGGACTCGATCTGCGTCTCCCACACCTGCACGAGTGAGATGCCGTACCCGAGACGCGCCACGCGCAGCTTGATGGTCAGCCAGGCGATTCGATCGTGGATCGCCGCCAGCCGGTCCGGCAGGTCCAGCAAGCCGGCCTGCGCGTAGAACGCACTGCGCGCCTGGTCTTCCTGCGCCAGTGCTTCGCCCAGCGCACCGGCCAGGCCGCCCCTCTCCGCCTCGGTGGCCGAGAGCCAGCGGGCAGCCATGACTGCCGCGGCCTGCTGCCGCGCGCTGAGCGCAGCGGCAACGTCGTCCGGGAGCACGACAGCCCCGCGCAGGGTGGGAAGGACGGGCGCCATCGGATCGACCTGGATGCCGGGGCCCTCGCTCCAGGCAGCCACGTTGGCGCGCACGTTCCGCGCGACATCGCCCTGCCCGAGCACATCGTAGGCAGACGCAACCCCGGCCAG
>CAZMIS010000228.1:0-7380 GCA_964566325.1 uncultured Anaerolineales bacterium | reverse complement strand
TGGGGTTCATGGTCTTCGCATTCCGCAAGGTGCCCCATCCGATCCGCTATGGTACGGTGGCGATCATCGCCATGTTCCATGATCTGCTCCTGACGTTGGGGCTCTTCAGCATCGTCAGCCTGGTGCTCGGCTGGCAGGCCGATGCGCTGTTCCTCACGGCTTTGCTCACGGTGATGAGCTTCTCCATGCAGGACAAGATCGTCGTCTTCGACCGCATCCGCGAGAACGCTCCGAAGTACCGGGGCGAGTCCTTCACTTCGATCGCTAACCGCAGCATCATGGAGACGATCCATCGGTCGCTGGCCACTCAGTTGAACGCGATCTTCATCATGGTCAGTATCCTGCTCTTCGGCGGCGCCACGATCAAGCAATTCATCGCCGTCATGCTCGTGGGCCTGCTGTCAGGGACCTACTCGTCGATCTTCATCGCCGTGCCGATGCTCGTCGGCTGGACCGAGCGCGATTGGCTTGGAAAGAAGACCGCTCCCAACGGAGCCCAGCCGGCTCAGGCTTAGTCCAGCCTGGTTCGGGCAGGCCGAACCCTGTTCACTGCAGTCAAACCACACTGGCGCACCCGTCGTGCGCCAGTGTGACACCTCTGACGACGATCTGCTGCTGCCGGGCACATCTGTTGTGATCCTCATACGTTGAGTCTTTAAGGCAGCTGTCCCCTGCCTGCGCGCTTTGACAAAGACGCAGCCTTCGCCTATCATGGAAATACTATGATGTTTTTGACACCCAAATACGTAGCCAGGCGCGCTCCGGTGCACCGCGCGCTAGCAATGACGATCGTCCTGTCCGTTGCACTGCTGCTCCAGGGTTGTCAGCCCTCCATAGAGGTCATACCGCCGGCAGCACCGCTGCCGATTGCGACGGTCGCCCCGGAAGAGCACAGTGTTGCGATCGTGGGCGTCGAATTCGATCCGCCTCTCGATGCCGCGCAGATCCTGTCGAGTGGTGGAGTGACGCTGCTGGTTGCGCTCGAGAATCGCGGGCTGGTGACGGAGCCGTCATTGCGGGTTTCGGCGCGTCTCTTCGATCCCGGGGATCAAGGACGCTCGACGGAGCTGCTCAATGAGTCGTTGACCGTTCGCTCTCTGACGCCCGGCGAACTGCGCGTGGTGCGGTTCACTCAGGTAAGTCAGTTGCCGGCGCGATCGCACTATAAGCTCGTGATAGAGGCGGCTACGGCGCCGGGAGAACGGATCCACGAGGACAATGTCCGGACATTCGACATCATCGTCAGGGATTCGGATTGAGCCCCTCGATGGAGGTGGGACGCAGAAGGGGCGCCGGTTAAGGCGCCCCTTCTGCGTGATGTCAACCGATGTGGACTGTCAGTGTCCGCAGCTGCTGCAGTGCCCGCCGGCACAACCGGAGCAACCGGCGCTGGAGGTGCTGCTGGCGACCATTCTGCTGCCGCCGCCGGCCTCCCGGCTGATGGCCGCGAACACGGACAAGGCGCGCTGCACCGCCTCGGAGCCGCACCTGGGGCACGCGATCGGAGCGTCCATCTGATTCATGGCACGCAGCGCTTCGAAGCGCTGAGAACAAGCTTTGCATTGGTACTCGTAGACGGGCATGCAAGAAACCTCTTGAGCAAGGATGACACAGTTGAGCCAAAGCGCGGAGCACCACGCCATGCACAACCTGCCAATGCATTTTAGTCCAGGCGCCGCCGCACGTCAACCGGCCCGGCTGATGCGCAGGAATTGCCGGCGTACGGGGGAGAGCCGGCACCCTGAGCGGAGTTCCGGCCGGCAGTTCGGCCGGAACGCAGTCGAAGGACGCTGGCTACCGGTCACCAAGATTGCTCCTTTGCGCTCGTTTGCTCTATCCGGTTTACTGGCACTCCTGCTGCTTCTCTCCGTGGGCTTCGGCCCGCCGATCCTCACCGATCGAAACGATGCGCCCATCAGGCTGGCGCCCGAGAATGTCGCAGCGCTCGTCGAGAGCCGCGTGCCGCCGACCGTCACCGCCGCATCAGTACTCATGATCGAACTGCCATCGGGCGCCACGCTGTTCGAGAAGGCATCCGGCGAGCCGCGTCCGCCCGCATCCACCGCAAAACTGATGACCGCGCTGGTCGTACGCGATGAGGTGCCGCTGGACGACGTGGTGGTGATTACCCCGACTGCGGCCGGCATGGATGGCAGCCGCATGGGGCTCTCGGCCGGCGAACGTTTGACCGTGCGCGACCTGCTGTACGGGCTGCTGCTGCCCTCGGGCAATGATGCTGCAGTGGCCCTGGCGGAGCATGTGGCAGGCAGCGAATCTGATTTCGTGGCCATGATGAATGCGAAGGCGAGGGCGATCGGACTGCGCTCGACCCAGTTCGCCAACTCGCACGGGCTAGATGACCCGGGCCAGTTCACCACCGCGCTCGACCTGGCAGTGATCGCAAGTGCCGCGATGCAGGATGTTGAGCTTGCAGGCATTGTGGCCGAACCATCGGCCACCGTCGCCGGTCGCGCCCTCACGAACACCAACGAGCTGCTGACGACCTATGAGGGTGCGGAAGGGGTCAAGACGGGAACGACAGACGAGGCGGGGGAGTGCCTGGTTGCCGCAGTCAGCCGTGAGTCGCGCACGATCCTCCTGGTTGAGCTCGGCAGCAGCGCCCGCTACGAAGATGCCCGCAAGCTCTTCGACCATGCTGCGCTCGCGTTCGCCTGGCACGACGTCGGACTGCCCCAGGGCGGCTTGAGTTGGATCGTCGCCCCGAATGGGGATGCCTATCGTTTGCGATCTGACCCAACCTCTGATATCTTTGTCCCGGCCTGGCAGCGCTCGCTGCTGCAGCCGGTCGTGCAGATCGATGCTGGCCAGGTGCTGACTGGCACGGAACCGGTGGGACGGCTCCGTTGGCACTTGGGGTCGGAACTGGTGGCTGAGACGCCACTATCTGTTTGGCAGGGTCCGTGAAGATGGCTGAGGAAAGACTGCAGAAGCTGCTGGCACGAGCGGGCGTTGGATCGCGTCGGGCATGCGAGGAGATGATCACGGCCGGCAGGGTGGCCGTCGATGGCCGCGTGGTTGCGCACCTGGGCGCCAAGGCCGACCCCCAACACCAGCAGATCTCCGTCGACGGTCAGCCCATCGTCTTCGAGCAGCTGCGGTATGTCATGCTCAACAAGCCTGCCGGGGTCCTGTCCGGGATCGACCAAAACGCGCCGTATCCAAGTTGGGAGTCCCTCGTTCAGGTGCCGGAACGCCTTTACGCGGTCGGCCGGCTCGATCAGGACAGCGAAGGCCTGCTCTTGCTGACGAACGACGGCGAGCTCGCTCTGCATCTCTCCCATCCCCGCTACGAGCATCCGAAGTCGTACCTGGTGCAGGTGGAGGGAGCGCCCGATGCCCGGAAGATACGCCGCCTGCAGCACGGCGTGATGCTCGAGGACGGGCCAACCTTGCCGGCTAACGTCGTACGCCTTAACGCGGCTCCGGTGCCGCCGGGCTCGGGTCAGCAGCCTCGCCGTACACCCCCGGTGCGGGGTGGACCGCGCACCAGCTGGTTGCGGATTACGTTGCGCGAGGGGCGCAAGCGCCAGGTGCGTCGCATGGTCGGCCTTCTGGGCCACCCTGCGCTCAGAGTCATTCGCGTGTCCCTGGGCCCGCTTGAGCTCGGGAATCTGTCGACCGGGAAATGGCGGGACCTCACCGCCAAAGAGGTCCGGATGCTGCGCGATGAGGTCGCAGCGGAGCAGGACGCCGGCCGCGAGAAGGCAGAGCGGCAATCGAAGTCGCAGAGGGGAGCCACGAAGACATTGATGCCCAGCACGATTGCGATTGACGGGCCCTCAGCCTCAGGAAAGAGCACCATCGGCGGACGCCTTGCGGGCAAGCTGGGTTACCTGTACTTTGACACCGGAGTCATGTATCGCGCCGTCGCGGCGGTCGCCCTGGCACGCAAGATCTCACCGCATGACGAGGAACGCGTCACGGGGATGGCCGAGAAGCTGGACATCAAGATTGTCGCGCCAACGGTCGACGATGGCCGTGACGTCACCGTGTTGGCCGACGATGTCGATGTGAGCTGGGACATTCGCAGGTTGGACGTTGAGAAGGCGGTCAGCCCTGTTTCCACGTTTCTTGGCGTGCGCGAGGCGATGCGCCTGGCGCAGCGCAGGATCGGCGAGCTGGGCCGGGTGGTGATGGTGGGACGCGATATCGGGACCGTGGTCCTGCCCGATGCCGATCTCAAGATCTACCTCGATGCCACCCTCGAGGAGCGATCCCAGCGGCGCTTTGCCGAGCGCCGCGCGAGGGGCGAGCAGGTCGACTTCGGCCTGGTCATGCAGGACGTCCGGCGACGCGATCACGCAGACTCGACCCGGGAGCACGCGCCACTGGTTCCTGCTCCAGATGCCATTCTCATCGACACCACGGGAATGAGTGTCGACGAGGTGCTGCGGCGCGTTATGCTCGTGATCGATCACTGGCGCGCGCAGCGCGCGCGTAGTGCAAGATCCGCGGCGGCTGCAGGTGCCCCTTCACGTTTCCGAACCCGGCGTCGCACCGTCAAGACGGCGTGAGATGGAGGCGCCAATGCCTTCCCCTGCCTCTAAGCGCCGTCCTGAGGGTGCGGCGTCGCCTCGCGCACCGCTTGGCCGGCGCATTCTGAGCCCGATCCTGCGGTTCCTCATCCGCATGTTGCTTCGCGTGGAAGTCTCGGGCGCGGAGCAGGTGCCGGCAACCGGCGCAGGAATCGTCTTCTACAACCACATTCACTGGCTCGACCCGGTGGTCGTCTGCGCCCAACTGCCTCGCTATGCCATACCGTTGGCGAAGGTCGAGGTGAGCCGCTGGCCGTTTGTTCCCTGGCTGTTGCGCCACTACGGCGTGGTGTACATCACGCGCGGTGTGGTCGACCGGGCAGCGCTTCAGGCGACCTGGGCCATCCTGGACGACGGCAAGGTGTCGGTCATCTCCCCGGAGGGCACGCGCAGCCAGGACGGCCGGCTTCTGCCGGCTAAGGAAGGTCTTGCCTTCGTCGCACGCCAGGCTCCCGATGCGTGGCTATTGCCCGTCGCAGTGACCGGCACGCCGGCATTCAAGTGGCGGTTCCCCTTCGTCAACCGGCCCAGGGCGACGATCACGTTCGGGCGGAGCTTCTACATCAACTGGCCGCGCGCCGGGGATGGGACCGTGGCATTGCCGGATGGCCGGGCTGCTCGTGAGGTCATGCGGGAAATGACCGGCGAGGCCATGGAACAGCTGGCCGCGCTGCTGCCCGCGGAGATGCGGGGCGCGTACGCCGCAGTCACGGATCCGGCTGCGCGCGTATCGCGTTGGTTGAACTTTGGCGATCGGCAGGGATGACGGATCGTACCGCCGGTCATTTCGGATAGGGGAGGATCCCATGTGTGGGATTGTCGGCTATATTGGGCCGCGCAACGCTGCCACCATCATTATGGATGGCCTGCAGCGGCTGGAGTATCGCGGCTACGATTCCGCAGGGATTGCGGTCATCAGCGGTGACGAGATCCTGATCCGCCGCGATGTCGGCAAGCTGAGCAACCTGGCCAGGTCCCTCGGTGCGGCGCCGCTGGTCGGGAACACGGGCATCGGCCACACGCGCTGGGCCACGCACGGCAAGCCCAGCGAGCGAAATGCCCACCCGCATTCGGATTTTTCCAACCAGCTCGTCGTCGTGCAGAACGGCATCGTGGAGAACTTCCGTGAGCTGCGCGCAGAGCTGGAGGCTGAGGGCATCGAGTTCCGCTCGGACACAGACACGGAAGTCATCGCCCACCTGGTCGGTCTCTACTATCAGTCGGCGACCTCGATCGAGAGCGCAGTTCGACAGGCAATGGCGCAGCTGCGCGGCCCGAGCGCGATCGTCGTGCTGGCGCGGCGCGAGCCCGGCACCCTCGTTGCGGCGCGGCTGGGCAATGCCGGCGGCGTAGCGGTCGGCTACGGCGATGGCGAGATGTTCATCGCATCCGACATGCCGGCGATCCTCGAACACACGCGGCGCATGGTCTTCCTGGAGAACCGCCAGATGGCAGTGCTGACGAAGGATGGCGCCACCTTCTCGACGCTCGACGGCACGCCGCTCGAGCCGAAGCTGCATAACATCCCCTGGGATCCTGTGCAGGCCGCCAAGGGCGAGTTCAAGCACTTCATGCAGAAGGAAATCTTCGAACAGGCGAACTCCCTCACGGACACGATCCGCGGGCGGGTCGACCTGGGGCGCGGCGAGGTGTACCTGGAGCAGGTGACTCTGACGGAAGAGCAGGCACGCAACATCACGCAGATGGTTGCGGTGGCCTGCGGCACGTCGTATCACTCCGAATTGGTCGGCGCCTTCATGTTCGAACGATTGGCTCGCATCCCGGTCCGGGTCGAGTATGCATCGGAGTTCCGTTACCGTGAGCCCGTGCTCGATCCTGGCAGCCTGGTGCTGGCCATCACCCAATCCGGGGAGACGGTCGACACGCTGGCCGCGATGGAAGAGGCGAAGGCCCACGGGGCCCACCTGGTCTCGATCGTCAACGTCATCGGGAGCCAGGCCTCGCGCATCAGCGACAGCGTCATCTATATGCATACCGGGCCGGAAATCGGCGTCGCGTCCACCAAGGCGTTTACCGCATCCGTCGTCGATCAGTATCTGTTGGCCGTTCAATTGGCCTCCTTGCGCGGCCTCCTCTCTCCGGAGCAGCGCCGTAAGCTGCTCGACGACCTGGCGCAGCTTCCCGACCTCGTCGGCCGGTTGCTGGATCCCGGGCACGTAGCGCAGTACCAACAGCTGGCCCAGACGTTCTTCCACCACACCGATTTTCTGTATCTGGGCCGCGGCATGAACTACCCGATCGCACTCGAGGGCGCGCTCAAACTGAAGGAGATCAGCTACATTCACGCCGAGGGCTATCCGGCCGGCGAGATGAAGCATGGACCCATCGCCCTGATCGATGAGAAGATGCCGGTGGTCGTGATAGCGCCGCAGGACCGCGTGTATGACAAGATGATCAGCCAGGTGGAGCAGGTGCGGGCGCGCGGCGGCATCGTCATCGCCATCGCCAACGAGGGCGACGACTTCATCACATCGAAGGCTCAGCACGTCATCACCGTGCCGCGGGCCTCTGAGATGCTCACCCCGGTGCTGACGGTCATCCCCCTGCAGCTGCTGGCCTACTACATGGCGGTGCGCCGGGGGGCCGATGTGGATCAGCCGCGCAATCTCGCCAAGAGTGTTACGGTGGAATGAGGACGCAGGCGAATCAACCGGGTTGGCTGGTTCCCGCTGGTGCGCCACGCTCGCGTGAGAGGGAAGTCGGGAGGACATCGTGAAGACAACTGCGCCAAGACATCGGCCCTGGACGTTCATGGTCTACATGGCCGGTGACAACGGCAAGGTCTTCGAGACCGCTGCCGGCC